>JAIEFH010000152.1 GCA_029067025.1 Oscillospiraceae bacterium
AAGCCCGGATGGCGGCCTCGCGCCCTTGGCCGGGACCCTTGACGTACACCTCGACGCTCTTCAGGCCGCACTGGTCGATGGCGGCGTTGGCGGCGGTCTCGGCGGCGGTCTGGGCGGCGAAGGGGGTGGATTTCCGGGAACCCCGGAAGCCCATCTCGCCGGAGGAAGCCCAGGACAGGGCGTTGCCCTGCATATCGGTGACGGTGATCATGGTGTTGTTGAAGGAGGAGCGGATATGCACCTGACCCTTCTCCACGTTTTTGCGCTCGCGGCGGCGCTTGATAACTTTCTTGTTAGCAGCCATGTGAACTTATCCCTCCTTACTTCTTCTTGTTGGCGACGGTGCGCTTGGGACCCTTGCGGGTACGGGCGTTGGTCTTGGAGCGCTGCCCGCGCACGGGGAGGCCCTTGCGATGGCGGATACCGCGGTAGCAGCCGATCTCGGTCAGGCGCTTGATGTCCATCGCCACGTTGCGGCGCAGGTCGCCCTCCACGGTATACTCGTGGCTGATGATCTCGCGCAGCTTGGCCTCTTCGGCGTCGGTCAGATCCTTGACGCGGGTATCGGGATTGATGCCCGCTTCCTTGAGGATCTTGGTCGCGCTGGTGCGGCCGATACCATAAATATAGGTGAGTCCGATCTCGACTCGCTTCTCCTTCGGCAGATCAATGCCGGCTATACGTGCCATACTCTATGCCCCTCCTTTAACCTTGTCTCTGCTTGTGCTTGGGGTTTTCGCAAATGACCATAACTCTGCCCTTGCGCTTGATGATCTTGCACTTCTCGCACATGGGCTTGACAGACGGTCTGACTTTCATGTTAATAACCTCCTGTACTCGCCTTAAATGGCCCCCACGAAATCGAAGGCAAGGCCCCGACATCGCAGGTCGTGAATAGTTACTTGGAACGCCAAGTGATGCGTCCACGGGTCAGGTCGTAGGGCGACATCTGAACCGTGACTTTATCGCCGGGCAGGATGCGGATGAAGTTCATCCGCAGCTTGCCGGAGATGTGTGCCAGGATAATGTGTCCATTTCCAATATCCACGTTGAACGTGGTGTTAGGCAGGGCCTCGGTGACGACGCCCTCCAACTCGATCATGTCGTCTTTTGCCAAAGCGTCATACCTCCAGTTGATCTCGGAACGCGGCCAGCGCCCTTCTCAATTCCTTGTCTGACAGGGCCTCGCCCTGCTTCAGCTTTTGAATGGCGGGGTGGTCGAACCCGTGCAGGTGGTTGGTGAGGATCTTTACGTGACCCAGCTTTTTGCGCTTTGGGTGGGACACCTTGCGGCGCTTGCCGTCGGCCAGCAGCAGGCGTACCTGCTCCTGATCCACGCCCACCACGCAGAAGATCCCGTCTCTGTCTCGTCCGGCGGTTGCCTGGACGAGACAGCCTGTGTAATCACACATAGGCCCCGTCCTCGGTGACGGTGGTGATCTCCGGGCCGTCCTCGGTGATGAGGATGGTGTTCTCGTAGTGGGCCGCCAGGGAGCCATCCACCGTCACGGTGGTCCAGCCGTCGCGGAGCACCTTCACGTGCCAGTCGCCGGCGCACACCATGGGTTCCACCGCGATGGCCATACCCGCCTGGAGGCGGACGCCGTGGCCGGCGGGCCCGAAATTGGGCACCTCGGGGGCCTCGTGGAGCTTGGTGCCCACACCGTGGCCCACAAAGTCCCGTACCACGGAGCAGCCGTGGCTTTCCACGTAGACCTGCACCGCGTGGGAGATGTCGGATACCCTCTGTCCCGCTTTCGCGAACTGGAAGCCCTCCCAGAAGCTCTGCCGGGTGACGTCGATAAGGCGCTGGGCCTCGTCAGAAATCTGCCCGCAGGGGTAGGTGGCGGCGCAGTCGCCGTGGAACCCGTCGATCACGGCCCCCACGTCGATGCTGACGATGTCGCCTTCCTTGAGGACGATCTTCTTGGACGGGATGCCGTGGATGACCACCTCGTTGACCGAGATGCACGCCGAACCTGTAAACCCGTGGTAATTCAGGAACGACGGCTGGGCCCCTTTGCTGCGGATGAACTTGCGCACCGCGTCGTCGATCTCCCGGGTGGTGACGCCGGGGCGAACCATCCGGCCCGCCAGCGCCCTGGCCTCGGCGGTGATCCGCCCAGCACGGCGCATGGCGTCCTGTTCCCGGGGGGATTTCAGGGTGATGAGCTCCATGCTCCTCACCTGCCCAGGGTCTCGGCGACGGCCTTGGCCGTGGCCTCAATGGTGGGCTGATTCTCCACCGTCTTGAGGACGCCGCGCTGGGCATAAAAGTCCTTCAGCGGCTCGGTCTGGGCGTGATACACCGCCAGGCGGCTCTGGACCGTCTCCGGCTTATCGTCGTCCCGCTGGACCAGGGTGCCGCCGCAGGCGTCGCACACGCCCTCTGTCTTTGGGGGGGCGGCCTTGACGTGGTAGGTGGCGCCGCAGGCCGTGCAGGCGCGCCGCCCGCTCATGCGGCTGACAATCTCCTCGTCAGACACTTCGATGTCCAGCACGCAGTCAAACTTGACTCCTGCCTTCTCCAGGGCCTCGGCCTGGGCGATGGTGCGGGGCACGCCGTCCAGGATGAAACCGCCCTGGCAGTCGTCCTCGGCGAGGCGCTCGGCGATGATGCCGATGATGACCTCGTCGGGCACCAGCTTACCCGCGTCCATGTAGCTCTTGGCCTGGAGTCCCACGGGCGTGCCGTTTTTCACGGCAGCCCGCAGGATGTTTCCTGTGGAAATGGTGGGGATGCCCAGCCGCTCGCTGAGGATGGCGGCCTGGGTCCCTTTACCGGCGCCGGGGGCGCCAAGCATAATGAGCTTCATCTTACTCACCTCAATGCTCACTCAAGGAAGCCCTTGTAGTGACGCATCATAAGCTGGGCCTCCAGAGCCTTCACAGTCTCCAAAGCCACGCCCACCACGATGATGATGGAGGTGCCGCCGATGGACAAGCTCTTGCCGGCGCTGCTGCCCGCCAGCAGCATGATGTTGCCCACGATGGTGGGCAGCAGGGCTACCACGGCCAGATAGAGGGCGCCGAACAGGGTGAGGCGGGAGACCACCTTGCTGATGAAGTCGCTGGTGGGCTTGCCGGGCCGGAAGCCGGGCACGAACCCGCCGTTCTTCTTCAGGTTGTTGGCCACCTCAACGGGATTGAACTGGATGGTGTTGTAGAAATAGCTGAACGCGACGATCAGCAGGAAATAGACGATGCTGTAGAACACGCCACGGCTGTCGAACACTTCCAGGAAGCCGTTCCAGAAGGTGCCCTTGGTGTTGGCGGACGGCACGAACATCCCGATGGTGGCGGGGATGGAGGCGATGGACTGGGCAAAGATGATGGGCAGCACGCCAGACATAGCCAGCTTCACCGGCAGGTGGCTGGACTGGCCGCCGTACATCTTCCGGCCCACCACCCGCTTGGCGTACTGCACGGGGATGCGGCGCTCGGCGCCGTCCATAAAGACGATGAACGCCACCAGCAGCAGCATACCGGCCACGATGAGCAGAATGAACGCGGGATGAAGGACGGACACCTGGTTCGTCTCGCTGTAGACCGCGCCGGCCAGCCAGAGACGCACGCCATTGATAATGCTGGACACCATGGAGGGGCCGCGGGCCACGATACCGGCGAACAGGATGATAGAGATGCCGTTGCCGATGCCGAACTCGGTGATCTGCTCGCCCAGCCACATGAGGAAGGCGGAGCCGGCCACAAAGGCGGTGATGATGATGATGGCGGGCCAGATCCCCTTAGCCACCAACCCGTAGTAGTTGATGAGGGTGTAGTAGCCAAAGGCCTGGATCAGGGCGATGGCCACGGTAGCGTACCGGGTAATGGCGGCGATCTTCTTCTTGCCCTCCTCGCCGCCCTCCTTGGACATACGCTCCAGGGCGGGGATGGCGATGGTCAGCAGCTGGATGATAATGGAGCTGTTGATATAGGGCTGGATGGACAGCGCGAACACCGTCGCCTGAGCGAAGGCGTCGCCGCTCATCACGTTGAGCAGGGAGAAAATGCTGGCGGACTGCTGACCGATATAGCTGCTGAGGGTGTCGGTGTTAATGAAGGGCACAGGGATGGCGGAGCCCAGCCGGAAGATGAGCAGCGCGAACACGGTGAACAGCAGCTTACCCCGCAGCTCCGGCACCTTCCAGGCGTTGCGGATGGTTTTGATCATCTCAGATCACCTCCGCTGTACCGCCCGCCTTTTCGATCTTCTCCTTCGCGGAGGCGGAGAAAGCGGAGGCCCGGACGGTGAGCTTACGGGTCAGCTCGCCGTTGCCCAGGATCTTGACGCCGTACTCGCACTTGGAAATAATACCCTTTTCCAGCAGGTCGCAAACATTGACCACAGCGCCGTCCTCGAACTTGTTCAGAGCGGAGACGTTGATGGCCTCCAGGCGCTTGGCGAAGATGTTGTTGAAGCCCCGCTTGGGCAGGCGGCGGGCCAGAGGCATCTGGCCGCCTTCGAAACCGATGCGGACGCCGCCGCCGGAACGGGCCCACTGGCCCTTGTGGCCGCGGCCGGCGGTCTTGCCGTTGCCGGTGCCGGGGCCGCGCCCCTTGCGCTTGGCCACATGGGTGGAGCCAGCGGCGGGAGACAGTTCATGCAGATTCATGATGTGGCACCTCCTTAGGCGTTCTCGGTCACCTGGAGCAGGTAACCGATGTGGGCAATCTTGCCCCGGGTAGCCTCGTTGTCGGGCTGCACGGTGGTGTCGCCGATTTTGCGCAGGCCCAGGGCCTCGGCGGTGGCCTTATGCTTGGCCAGACGGCCGTTCAGGCTCTTGACGAGCTTGATCTCGATAGTTTTAGCCATTGTCGCAAGCCTCCTTAACCTAAGATCTCTTCCACGCTCTTACCGCGGATGCGCGCGACTTCAGCGGGGCTGCGCAGGGACTTGAGCCCCTCCATGGTGGCGGCCACCACGTTCTGGGGGTTGTTGGTGCGCAGGCACTTGGCGCGGATGTCGGACACGCCCACGGCCTCCATGACGGCACGCACGGGGCCGCCGGCGATGATGCCGGTGCCCTTGGAAGCGGGCTTGAGGAGCACGCGGCCGGCGCCGAACTCGCCGATGACCTCGTGGGGGATGGTGGTGCCGGACAGGGTGATGGTCACCATGTTCTTCTTGGCGTCCTCGATGCCCTTGCGGATGGCCTCGGCCACTTCGGCGGCCTTGCCCAGGCCGAAGCCCACGCGGCCCTTCTCGTCGCCGACTACCATCAGAGCGGAGAACTTGGCCACGCGGCCGCCCTTGACGGTCTTGGAAACGCGGTTCAGATAAACCATCTTCTCCACGAATTCTTTGGGTTCTCTTTCAAATCTAGGCATTCTAGTTTCCTCCTCCCTTAGAATTGCAGGCCGCCCTCGCGGGCGCCCTCGGCCAGAGCCTTCACGCGGCCGTGGTACAGATAGCCGCCGCGGTCAAACACAACGGCCTCAATGCCCTTGTCACGGGCGCGCTGGGCGATGGCCTCGCCCACCTTCTTGGCGGCCTCACAATTGCTGCCGGGGCCCTCGAAGCCCTTCTCCTGGGAAGAAGCGGAGACCAGGGTGACACCCTTGGTATCGTCGATGAGCTGGGCGTAGATGTTGGTCT
>JAIEFH010000153.1 GCA_029067025.1 Oscillospiraceae bacterium
GTCTGATATAATACATTATACTTGCGGGTGTAGTTCAATGGTAGAATGTCAGCTTCCCAAGCTGAACACGGGGGTTCGATTCCCCTCACCCGCTCCACGTCGGAGCAAGCTTCATATCGCTTGCTCCGGCGTTTTTTTTAACGCCTGGAGCGCGCTCATTTCGCTGCTCCTCCTTTCCCCGCAAAAGCTGAGGGGCGCTTTTGTGGGGGCCCGGTAGACGAAGCTTGCTCCACTCAAGAATTCATTTTCATAGGGGGAATCCACCGTGGATTTCAACGACGTTTATCAGATAAAGGATGAGATCAAACAGATTCAGAAAACCTATGAGCTGTTTGACGAGGACAGCCGCCTGAACGGCTCAAAGGCCGCGCGGGTGGAGTTTTTGACCACGACCCGGTACATTGAGCGCTATCTGAAGCCTGACTCCAGTATTCTGGACATAGGGGCTGGAGCAGGGGAATACAGCCTCTATTTCGCGAGAAAGGGATATAAGGTATGCGCTCTGGAGCTGGCGGATAACAATATCAAGGCGTTCCGCAAAAAAATCAGGCCGGAGGATGAGATTGAGCTTGTCCAGGGGAACGCGGTGGATCTAAGCCGGTATGAGGATGAGAGTTTTGATGCTGTCTTGCTGTTTGGGCCGCTGTATCATTTGCACAAAGAGGAAGATAAGCTGCGGTGTATCGCGGAGGCGAAGCGCGTCTGCAAGTCTGACGGCAAGATTTTCTTTGCCTTCATTTCCCATGATATGGTTATCCTGACCGAGTTCTCCTATCGCCCCAGCTTTTTTGTGGATGGCGACTATGATAAGGAAACATTTAGGCTGGACAACTTTCCGTTTGTATTCCACACCGTGGACGAGTGCCGCAGGCTGCTCCGGGACGGCGGCGTCCGAATTCTCCATGAGGTGGCCGCTGACGGCGTCAGCGAGCTGATGGCGGATCAGATCAACGCCATGGACGATGAGAGCTATGCTCAATATTTGAGATACCACGAGTACATCTGCGAAAAGCCGGAGCTGCTGGGCATGACCAACCATCTGTTATTTGTGGGAGAAAAGTAATCTCACTTATATTTTCCAACAGAAAGAGGGCGGAATATGAAAGTGAAATGTGCCTGGGAACACAATGGGGACGACACTCTGCTGTACGCAGTCAACTGCGCGGGAGCGTATGCCCGGGGGGCGAACAGGGGGCAGGCGCTGGAGAAACTGCCAAAGGAGATCATGTCCTACCTACGCTGGAGCGGGGAGCCGGTTCCAGCGCGCGTTGAAATTGAGATCGTCCAGGAAAAAGCCAGCGGGCTTCAGATCGCGGACGCTGATTCGGACATCATATTCGAGGAAGAGCGTGCGCCGCTGCCGGAGGAGACATATTTGAGACTGAAAGCGTTGGCGCTGAAATCCGCCGAAGATTTTCATGAGCTGTATGCCTCTGTTCCAGATAAAAACGCCAGCTGTCTGCCGGAGCGAAATACGTTTTACGGCGCTGTTCCCCGGACGGCCCAGGAGATGTACGAGCATACCAAAAACGTGAACTCCTATTATTTCGGAGAGATCGGTGTGGATGCGGACAACGCTGGCACCATCCTCGAATGCCGCCAGAGAGGGTTTGCGCTTATGGAACAGTCTGACGATTTTTTACAGGCTCCTGCCGTTGTAGGCAGTTATGATGAGCTGTGGTCTGTCCGAAAGGTGCTGCGCCGCTTTATTTGGCATGATCGGATCCACGCGAAGGCGATGTATCGGATGGCGGTGCGCACCTTTGGGAAAAGTGCGGTCAGAGATCCCTTCCAATTTGATGCATGACGCTTCGGCGGAAGGCCCGCCCGATGTAGGGCGGGCCTTATATATCTGAGCCTCTGGTTTGCATAAAACTCTGTTCCCGGACATACAGTATTCCAGACTGTGTGGACAAGGAGGGAATACGTGTGGACGGGGCATCCAGGTACGTGACGAAGAGTAGAGGGCGGAGGCCTGCACAGAGAACAAGGCGGCGCCCTGCGCAGAACAGTGGCGCGGAAGGGGATCGGCGCAGGCTCATTCAACTGGTGGCTAGCCTGGTCTTGTTTCTGCTGGTGTACATTGGCCGGGGCGTGTTTCCCGCACAGCTGGAGATGTGGAGAACTGCCGCAGCCGCCAATGTGGATTTTAAGGCGGTCTTCCAGCAGTTTGGCTCCGCTCTGTCCCAAGGAAAACCGCTGCAGGGGGCGTTGGAGATGTTGTGTGTCGAGTTGCTGGGCGGCAAGGTACAGGACGAAGAACCGCCTCATTCTCCATCCTTTGAGCAAACGCAGTCTGTGGTTATGTTGAGCCAGATTCCAGGCGGTGGATTGGCCTATTGGAATAAGCACGGCATATTTGCCGGGATTAGCGTTCCGCAAAATAGGGACGAGCCAATCGGAGATGAACCTGTTCCCAGTGAACCGGAACCAAGCGAGCCGGAGCCCAGTGAGCCCGTTGTTGTGACGGCAATGGCCCAGGAATACACCGACGACGGCGTAAAACTGCCCAGGAATGTGAGCTTTGCGTTTTATGAACTGGGTCTCAGCGAAACTATAGTGCCTGTGTCCGGGACAGCGACCTCCGGCTTTGGCTATCGGGATCACCCGGTCAGCGGTACCAACGAATTTCATCTTGCGTTAGATATTGGCGCGGCAGAGGGTACCGAAATCGGAGCCTTTGCCGATGGTGTGGTGGAATATATCGGAACCAGCGACGAGTTCGGCAACTATTTAAAGATCAATCATGATAACAATGTCAGCACCTTCTATGCCCATTGCAGTAAGCTCTTGGTTCATAAGGGGGATCAGGTGAGCTGCGGCCAGACAGTTGCGCTGGTGGGTCAGACGGGCAACGCCACCGGTCCCCATCTTCATCTGACCATTGAAAAAGACAACATTCGGCTGGATCCGGCATATTATGTGGACTTGTCATGAGATGCCGCGGGTGAAGGTGAGCCCTGGTTTCCTGCTGATCCTGGGAGTGCTGTTCTGGCTGGATGAAGGGGTTGGACTGCTGCCCTGGGGGCTGCTGGCCTGCGTCTTCCATGAACTGGGCCATATCGGGGCCGCTGCCCTCTTTGAAGGATGTGTAAGGGAGATTTCCTTTACAATTATTGGAGCGGAAATGCGTTTGGATTATCACGAGCCGCTGACCTACGGACAGGACAGCTTGGTGGCGCTGGCAGGGCCGGCAGTTAATCTGCTGTTTGGGGCCATTGCCCTCGCCATGGGCTGGCAGCTGGCGGCAGCGCTCACACTGGCGGTGGGCCTGTTCAATCTGCTGCCTGTCCTGCCGCTGGACGGGGGACGGGTCGTATACGGCCTGCTGGCCGGACGGCTGGATCCAGACTGGGCGGAGCGGCTGATGACGGCCCTGTCCGGCTGTCTGGTAGGCGCGCTGGTGGGGGTGGGCACAGTATGCGCGATCCACTACGCCAACGCAACCCTACTTCTCACTGCCCTGTGGCTTCTGGTTGGGGTGCTGCGCCGCGGCGGGGAGGGGTCATAAAATTTCCCCGGAAATTGAAAAAAGTTCTTGCAAATTTCCCGCGCTTGTGGTAGACTACCTAAGTCTGAAAAGGGCGGTCCTCTGCGCGGCCATGGGCTTGGACGCATGAACGCCTGAAAATAGGAGGAAAATACAAATGGAACTGCTTAAGCAATTCAGCGAGAAGTACATGAAGGACGAGGTTCCTTCCGTCAGCGTGGGCGACACTGTCCGGGTTCACATCCGGGTCAAAGAGGGCAGCCGCGAGCGTATCCAGGTGTTCGAGGGCACCGTCATCGCCAAGAAGCACGGCGGTGTGGAGGAGAGCTTTACCGTGCGCCGCATCTCTTACGGCGTTGGTGTGGAGAAGGTGTTCCCCCTGCACGCCCCCACCATTGAGAAGGTTGAGACCGTCCGTCGGGGCAAAGTCCGCCGGGCCAAGCTGTACTATCTGCGTGACCGCGTGGGCAAGGCCGCTAAGGTCAAAGAGGATTTGTAAGAAGCGCAATAAAAAAGGAGCGGGTGACCGCTCCTTCTTTATTGCGAGCCGGAGAAAAGGTGGACTTACCTGGCTTTTTATGATAAAATGACTGCGTTCTTGTGAAACTGCGCCTTATAAAAAGGAGGACAGCCCAATGAATATCCAGTGGTATCCCGGACACATGACCAAGACCAGGCGGCAGATGGAAGAGGATATAAAGCTGGTGGATTTGGTGGCCGAGGTAGTGGATGCCCGTATCCCCATATCCAGCCGTAATCCGGACATCGACGCTATTGTGGGGAACCGGCCTAGACTGATTGTGCTTAATCGGGCGGATCAGGCGGATCCCGCCATGACGGCCCGCTGGATCGCTTGGTTCAAAGCAAAGGGCTATGGCGTGCTGGAAACGGACGCCAAAAGCGGCAAGGGAGTGGGGCAGTTCTCCGCTGCCGCGAAAAGCGTTTTAAAGGACAAGCTGGCCGCGTGGAAGGCCAAAGGCCAGGTGGGACGCCCCATCCGGGCTATGGTGGTGGGGGTGCCCAACGTGGGCAAATCCACTTTTATCAATAAAGTGGCAAAACGCAAATCCGCCAAAGCCAGCGACCGCCCGGGCGTCACCCGGGGAAAGCAGTGGGTGAGTGTGGACACCGGCCTGGAGCTGCTGGACACGCCGGGCATCCTATGGCCCAAGTTTGAGGATGAAACCACCGGCCTTCATTTGGCGTTTACCGGAGCGGTGAAGGATGAGATAACGGATATGGAAGCTTTGGGCTGCGCTTTGCTGGAACTGCTGCGGGATCGCTACCCCAAGGCGCTGTGGGAGCGGTATAAGCTGGCGGAACTGGATGGGCTCCAGGGTTGGGAGCTTCTGGAGCAAGGCGCCCGAAAACGGGGAATGCTGATTTCTGGCGGCGAGGCGGACACGGAGCGGATGGCAAAGGTACTTTTAGATGAGTTCCGGGGTGGAAAGCTTGGAAACTTTACACTGGAAGTGCCGGAAGATTGATAGCGGAAAGGGGAGAGGCGTCATGCCCAGCTGGGATCTGGAGCGTTCGGCCATGGCACAAGGCCGCGGCGCTGTGTGCGGATGTGATGAGGCGGGCGTTGGGCCGCTGGCTGGCCGGGTATACGCGGCGGCGGTCATTTTGCCCGAGGGGTTGGAGCTTCCCTATCTCAACGACTCCAAGCAGGTGACGGAAAAGCGCCGGGAGGTGCTGTTTGACCAAATCAAGGAGCAGGCGGTGGCCTGGGCCGTGGCATGGGTGGAGCCGAAGGAAATCGACGAGATTGACATCCTGAACAGTCGGATCAAGGCTATGCAGCAGGCCATTGACGCGCTGGCGCCCAAGGCGGATTATGCCCTGATTGACGGCAATCGGGATCACGGGAATCGGTGCGCCATCACGGCACCCCACCAACTGATTGTAAAGGGAGATAGCCTGTCAGTATCGATTGCCGCCGCGTCTATTTTGGCTAAGGTCAGCCGGGATCGGTACATGGAGGAGATGGCGGCGCTCTACCCCCAATATGAGTTCGAGCGCCACAAGGGCTATCCAACCAAACGCCACTATGAGCTGCTGCGGGAATTTGGGCCGTGTTCCATCCACCGCCG
>JAIEFH010000154.1 GCA_029067025.1 Oscillospiraceae bacterium
GGGCTATATCGACAACCACATCAAGCCCAGCATCGGAAAGATTCCGCTCAACAAATTATCCTCTCTGGATTTACAGAAACTCTACAAAAAGCTGCTGAGCGGCGGCAGGGTGGAGCGGGTCGAGGCAAAAAATCAGCCAAAGGGCCTGAGCGCCAAAACGGTACGGAACATCAACCAGGTGATTTCCTCTGCCATGGACTTCGCAATCGACCAAAAGCTCATCGCCACAAATCCCACAGATGGCTGTGCACTCCCGAAGCTGGAGCACAGAGAAATGAAGACCCTTTCGGTGGAACAGCTGGCATCCTTCCTGCACGAAGCACAGGAGAGCGGCGTATTCGAGCTCTACTACATTGAACTGGCCACAGGCCTTCGCCGGGGTGAGTTGCTGGGTCTGAAGTGGGAGGATATCGACCTGGAGCAGGGTATCATCCATGTCCGGCGACAGATTGCCCGGATCGACGGAGAGATCGTGGAGGCCCCGCTGAAAACGAAGAATTCCTATCGGACGCTGTCTATTGGGGCTGATGCGGTAGAAATCCTCAGGGATCAGCAGAGAAAAACGAACAGCGAGTATGTATTCCCGTCCCCCACGGGTGGCCCCATCTCCCCGGACAGCGTACTGAAAATGCTCCACCGGGTGCTGAAACGGGCGGGATTGCCGGAAATTCGTTTCCATGATATGAGACACACGTTCGCCACAGTAGCCCTGCAAAATGGCGTGGACATTAAAACTGTTTCTGGGATGCTGGGCCACTACAGCGCAGACTTCACGCTCGACACCTATGCCCACGTAACCACAGCGGCACAGCGTCAGGCGGCAAATACCATGAGCAGTATCCTATCCGATGCTGCCGGGAACTAACCGGACATTTCCCCGTATGGCTACTATTGATAAGGAACCCCGCCAAAAGTATTGAACACACACTTTATCAGCAGTCTCCCAGGAAATAGGGAACTTTCGACAACTCAATATCAACTATAAAGGCGCGGTCCGCGAGGACAGCGCCTTTTCTTAATGTCAGTTTAGGAGGGACAAACTATGCTAACATTTGATTATTATTATGGCGGTGAAAGCGACCAGTTTTCTTTCTGCCGTATACCCCGCCAGCTTATCACCGGGAAAGCGTTCAAAGGACTGTCAGCCAACGCTAAGTTACTATATGCCCTTATGCTGGAGCGCATGGGCCTGTCGACCCGGAACGGCTGGTATGACGAACAAGGGCACGTTTTTATCTATTACACAATCAATGAAATCCGGGCGGTCCTTAACTGCGGAAACGACAAGGCCATCAAGCTCCTGGCCGAATTAGACACGATAAAAGGTATTGGTCTGATTGAACGTGTGAAGCAGGGACAAGGCAGACCCACAAAGATATTTGTCAAAAACTTTTCCAGGCAGACTTCATTGCAGGATGATAGCCAAACTCCCACAGCAAATGATAAGCCGACCAGCAATTGTACCCAAGACTGCGGAAAAGCAGAAGTCTTGACTTCGGAAAATCAGCAGCCAAGACTTCCGAAAAACCGCAGTCAAGACATCGGGAAACCCGAATGTAATTATATTGATATGAACTATACCTACTTCAGCTATATCAATCCATCTATCAGCAACAGGGTGCGGCATGGGCAGGCCGCACTAAGCCCCAAGCCAAAGTTGCTACAATCCGAAAAACTGTTTACGAACAGAGCCACCCAGGGCAAGAAAAGTTTGACGCTAAAAACAGAGCTGGACCCCCGAATGGCAGACAGCGGCGCCTTTGGCGTCGCTGTCACAGCAAGCACGGCATTTGGTAGCACAAATGCCAACTTGTTAGGGGACGGCCCCTAAAACCCTTCATAACGGGAAATATACCTCAAAATGAGGTATATTGAGGTATATTTCTCTGCCAATTTTATGCCATGGCTAAACACCCATAAAGGCACAGAAAGAGCAGAAATAAGTCAGACTGTGGAGCTGGCACCGTGATATGGCAACTGGCAAAAGCTGCGCTGCAGGCTCCCGGAACTGCCGCGAAAAGGGGCTTTAGATGCGGGTGTTCCCCCTTTGCGGTGAGAGTGTAATCCGCCGTCCGTTCCCTGTCAAGGCCGCGCGATTGCTTGCGCAATCGCGCGCGAGCCGGCCAGTCTGCGGACTGGCCGGGCCTTGACCGGGACCGCCCGCCGGATTCGGCTGTGGGTAAGGGGGAACACCACAAAATCCGCCAAAGGCGGCGGCTCTTTTCATTGTGGGCATTGAGCAGTGTTGGCTGCCCAGCGTGAAGCCTGTCGAAACTCACCTCGATTTGAGGTGTATTTATCAAATGATTAATTTCTTTGGTTGATTGCTGCACTTTCACTTTGAAAGCATGGCCTCCATATCCTCAGGCAAAGTGCTCATGCCCCGGCGCATCCATTCGTCTACCACACCATACAGTCCTCCCGCAAACCAACTCAAAGGGTATACCTCCTGGTCTGATTTGTGGTCCAGTTCCATGGTTTCCCGGATTGCCTCTAATAAATAGTGGCTCATACCGCAGCGGTGGAGCAGCAAATAGAAATATCTATGCCCATAAAAATGCCGCAGCAGACTCGGCCCTAATTCCTCCAGCTTTCCAATTGCTTCAAACTCACGGCCCCATTCCTTCAAAAGTCTCGCCATGTGATGACGCACCACCGCCTCCTTACTGTCAAAATGGCGGTAAAAGGAGGCTCGGCCCACCCCTGCTTTGCGGACAATATCGCTGATCGTGATCTCCTCAAACGGCGTTTCTTTCATCAACTCCAACAGTCCATCCGTGATCTTCTCAACCGCATAACCAGCTTCCATGATACAAAACATCCTCTTTTGTCCCATTTTTGCCACAGGTATTGACATTATCCGCCTGCATCGATACACTTGTATCGTATATGATATAATGATTCCATGCAGTTGTCAAGGAGGCTGTATCTATGAAGAAAAGCACCGTCATCAGGCTGGCTATTTTGTCCGCATTTATTTTAGCTGGGATTTTGTTGGGGAACTGGCTTGGGCCGGCCTTTCTCAATTCCTTTTAAGGAGAGAACGTCATGAAGCTATTAAAAAACCTGCTTTTTGCTCTGCTCTGCCTTATGGCGTTTGGCGTGGCCGCATTGATTTCCTTCTTTGTCTCTGTTAATCATCTGGTGCAGACCAATCTGGGCCCGATACAAGTGACTTGGGACGGCTCTGTGGGCTACATACTGTCCGACCTGTCCTATGGCAGCGGGGAGAAAAACACCTACGACCTCTATATCCCCGCCGAGATGCCGCAGGGTCAGCCCTGCTCCCTGGTTTTGCTCATCCACGGCGGAGGCTTCACGGGGGGAGACAAAGCCGACGACAGCGCCTGGTGTAAGTATTTTGCTTCAAAAGGGCTGCTGTGCGCCTCCATCAACTACACCCTTGCGTCCGAGGAAAACAACGCTGCTCTGCCGCTGATGTTTCAGGAAACCGCCCAGGCGGTAGAGGCGATCTATGAAAAAGCTGAGGCAATGGGCTTTCCCATTACAGAAATGGCGGCAACAGGATCTTCCGCTGGTGGTACGCTGGCGTTGATGTATGCCTATCATCAGCCGGAGGACGCCCCCATCCCAATAAAGTTTGTCTTTGAGCAAACCGGCCCGGCCTCCTTTGAGCCGGAGCTTTGGGGCAACACCACGGATGAGGGCAAGGCCGCCTTTATCACGGTGATGTCAGGTCAGTCTGTCACGGCGGAAATGGTGGCAAGCGGAGAGGCACAGAGGTATATAGACGCCATCTCTCCCGCCGCCCAAGTGGGTCCCGGTACGGTTCCCACCCTGATGGCTTACGGTCCCAAGGATAAAATTGTTCCGCCCCAGTTGAAGTTCCTGCTGTTGGAAAAGCTGAAGGAGTACAATATCCCCCATGATTACATTGAGTTCTCCAATTCCGGCCATGGGCTGATGAACGACCCGGACAAGATGGTGGAATACGTGGCTTTGCTGGATACGTACATTGAGACATATTTTGAAAATTATTGACGGGAGAAGGATATGAAAGTTCCAGGCCATTCTGCTGGGGGCTGCCACGCCGCTATGGCCACTCTTGCCTTGGAACAAGAAGGTATAGACCTAGCCGCTCAAGTGCTGTGCTGCTCTTTCATCGGCGGGGTATTAGACAGCTTCAGCACACTCTCTCAGACGCAGCAGACCAACCTGCCACCGACCCTCTTTGTGCTGGCCGACAATGACCCCATCAGCGATGGGTCCCTGCAATAATGCAAACACTCCGGAGTTTCAAAAAATCCGTTCTGAAAAGGCAGGAAATATCGCAGTTGCCGAATAGTTGCCATATAGTTGGTTGCGTATGATCCAGAAATATTGTACTATTTAGGACATGGAGGTGTACTGCAATGTCACTAAGCAACAATCTGAGAGCGGCTCGCACCCGCATGGGAATATCCCAGGAATTGGTAGCTGATCGGCTGAATGTAAGCCGCCAAGCCGTCACAAAGTGGGAGGCTGGCAAGTCCAAACCGAGCGCACAAAATCTGCAGGCGTTAGCGGAGCTGTATGAGATGTCCGCCGAAGAATTGCTGTCTCAAGAACAGCCGAAAGGCCCGAATCTGATCCTTCGCACAAACTCGACGCGGATTGCCATTGCCGCGCAGGCGGTGTTTGGGCACCTCTGCGCTCATGAAGCTTATCAGTTTCGTCATTATAATGATACGGACAGGGGCCTTTACCTGGGTATGTTTATTTTTGCTTTTGTGCTGCTGATGCTTGCCTCAATATGGATGGCATCAAATCACCGCTATGAACCAGATAAAGACCGGCGGCGGAAAAACACAAAGATAGAACTTGTCTACTGCTTGATCCAGGCTTTTATCTGCGTGTGTATCATCAATTATGGCATGGGGTGGCTGGGCCCTATCCTCGTAATCGTTGTTTACGCGATTTACATTCTATATATCAATCCCAAATTTATGAACCGAAAGCTCACAAAATAATGTCGAAACTTGCCCCAATTTGAGGTATATTCTGATTACAGGCACGGCTTTCAGAATATGGCGTATAAGCATAGTGTTTCCGGCGCTGTCTGTATTCTCAAGGCAGACAATTGAAATTGACCCCCAAAGCCCTTCCTATATCGAAACAGTTTACCGGATAGGCTGCCGCTTTGCTGTGAAAAAGTGAACATTTCTGATAATTATAACTGCCGCAGTCCCAATGGAACTGCGGCAGTTTCTTTATGCGCGCAAACAGTCTCTTTCTATAACCTTTTGCAGAAAAAGCACTACTTTCGCCTTACCATGGCAAAACATCCCTTTTCACTTGTAGTAATAGGTGTAAGGGGAAAATAAACCTCAATTTTGAGGCAAATTTCGACCTAATCCGCGTACCTTGAAAATAGAATGACCGTCCCAAAGAGGATATATACGCTGCTGCGGTCCAGGGGCAGGAACGGCTTTGGGGAAAACGGCGCTAAAAATTCAAATTCAGATTGGAAGTGATTACATGGCTGGTGCCAAAGCGCAGCAGCCAATCAAGATAAAGAGAAGAATTGGCAGCACAACATATATCGTGACCTCTCATTTTCAAAAAGAGGGCAGCACCGCTAAGGATAAAATACGGTGTCTGATTGACATGAATACCAGGCCGAAAAACTTTGCAAAAAAGGCTGATTTTTGACAGTATTTTTGAAATTTGGTATAATAACTATGTCGAAAGGACCTTGTCAATGCGGTGACTGCCGGAAATGGAGGTCAAAGTGGATAGGCAGTCTGATAAAATAGCGGCGTTCTACTGCCGCCTGTCCCATGACGATGATACTGCCGGGGACAGTAACAGCATACAAAATCAAAAGCACCTTTTGGAGCGGTATGCCCAGGACCATAACATTGCACATTATCGTTACTACGTTGACGACGGATTTTCAGGTACGAACTTCAACCGTCCTGGTTTCAAAGAAATGATGAACGACATTGAGGCAGGAACGGTGAACATGGTAGTGGTCAAGGATATGTCACGGTTTGGCCGAAACTATCTGGAGACGGGGATATATACGGAAATCCGTTTCCCGGAAATGGGTGTGCGCTTCATCGCCGTCAACGATGGCGTAGACAGTGAGGACCAGACGGGCAACGACTTCACTCCGTTCCGCAATATCATCAACGAATGGTATGCAAAGGACACCAGCAAAAAAATCAGGGCCGTGGTTAGAGCGCGTGGGATGGCCGGAGAGCGCACTTCAACGAAGGCCCCATACGGAT
>JAIEFH010000155.1 GCA_029067025.1 Oscillospiraceae bacterium
GGCCCAGGGCGGACAGCCGCTCCCAGGCGGGGCGCAGGCGGTCGTCCTGCCAGCGCAGGCGGGCGGCGGCGCGGTCAGCGTCCCCGCCGCACGCTAAGAGGGCAAGGTAGAGCAGCGCCCCGTCCCCGTCGCCGGACTCCACCAGCAGCCGGGCCGCCTGTGCGGACATGGACAGGATCTCGTTTGGCAGCAGCAGCGCGGACATGGGCACCCCTCCTTTCCGTTTTGCACTCAACGCGCCACTTGGCGCGGCGGCCAGAAGGCCGCTGAAGCCCCATTTTTCGTCAGACCTCTATTCTACCTGATTCCGACAAAAAAATCAACCGCCCGGCCAAGACAGGCGGGGCGGTTGTTTGCGCGCTCAATTCTTCAATTTGGACACATCCTCCAGATAGATGGACACCTCGCCGCATTCCGGGCAGATGGCTACCCTGGGCTTTCCGATGCGCCCGCTGAACAGCTTGTTCTCCTCAGTGGACAGCACCACGCCGTAGCCCGCGCCCTCCACCTTTATCGTGCAGCCCTCCTGCATCTCTGTGCCACACCTGAGGCATTTTCTCATGGTTTTATCTCCTTTCTTTGTGTATGGTTGGTTATTTCTTGCTTTTTCCGATGGAGCCGATGGCAAGCGCCAGGGCGCTGCCAATCGCCACCCCCATGGGCAGCCACATGACCTCCCCGGTAATCACCTGGACCAACAGGCCAAAGGCGCAGCCGAAGCAGATCCCCAGGGCGGTGCCGGTGCCGCTGTCCTCTTTTTTGTCCTGACTGCCGTCCTCAATTTCCAGCGGCTTTTTATCGTTTTGGTCGTTCATCTGATCCTCCTCACAGCGCCGCGCCGGGTTTGGACAGCTTGATACACCAATAGCAGTACACCGACTGGCTCACGCCCCAGATGACGCACACCGCCATGGCGGGCATAAAGCCCCAGCTGAAGAACATCCCGCCCAGGGTGAACACCGCCCACAGCGCCAGGCAGGTGATGGTGACCGCCTGGTACGCCTTTATGGCGCACTGGCCGATGACGGCCCGCTCCGCCTCGTCGCAGCTTTCCATCCACTTTTTCTGGAACTTGCTGTCGTACACAGAGCCCTGCTTTTCCGGGTTCATCCGCTTGACGGCGTCCACCAGCTTCTGCTGAACCACCGCCGTGATATACAGCGTCACCAAAAACGCCCCCAGCCCGCCGAAGAACTTCACCGGGGTGAGCTTCATGGGATTCCCTTCCATATCGGCAAACCCGGAGAACAGGGCCGCCGCCAGGAAAAAATTCAGGATGATGACCATGCCGGTGATCCACATACCCACCGACAGCCTGGCCTCGATCTCGCCGCTGACGGCCTCGTCCTCGCCGTCCCAGGCCGCCAGCTGCTTTTTAGCCCCGAAGTAGATGGGCAGGCACGCCGCCAGCGTCACAACGGGCAGGGCGATCAGCAGCCAGGGCGCCACGTTGATGGTGAAGAACACCCCGGCAGCGGTCAGGGTTTCCACAACATCAGAGCCGTCCAGTAAAAATGCCGTGGCAAAGCCCAGAACGCCGCCCCCGATGAGGCCGAGCACCGACATCAGGATAAATTTGGGGATAGCCTTTTTGTTTTCCTGCTTGATGGGATCGTTATTGTGTTTCATCGTTCTCCTCCTCCAAAATGAAGATGTCCTCCACCGTCACCCCGCAGATCTTCGCTAAGGTGAGGGCCAGCGTCACCGACGGCGAGTAGTCCCCCCGCTCGATGAGGCTGATGGTCTGCCGGGACACCCCGGCCATGCGCCCCAGCTCCTGCTGGTTGACGCCCAGCGCCGCCCGGCGCTCCTTGAGGCGGTTTTTCAGGCCCATGCCGTGCCTCCTCTCTGACATATTCCTTTGTCGTTCTGACAAACTACCTTGTCGTTTTGACAACTATCTTTGTCATGAGTAGGATAGCATAGCCGCCGGCGCTTGTCAAGAGGGTTTCCGAAATATTTCAAAATGATTAAATCTTTTCCGGGGGGTTGTCAGAATCCGTCGAATTATGTAAAATGAAAGGCACGACACTACTAACTCCTGAGACGAAAGGAAACACCCATGAAAAAACGCGCCGCAGTTTTGTTCCTGGCCGTCGCGCTGGCGGTCACCCTATGTCCCCCTGCCCTGGCCGCCCTGCCCTACCCCTTCCCGGATGTGGCGGAGGATCACTGGTCTTATACCTATGTCTTAGACCTGTACAAGCAGGGCGTGCTGGGCGGCTACCCGGACGGCAGGTTCCACCCACGGGACACAGTGACCTGGGGGCAGAGCTTCAAGCTCATCCTGGGGGCCATCAACGTGGAGCTGCCCGAGCGGGAGCCGGGACAGCACTGGGCCTATACCTACATAGAGCCCGCCGTGGAAAACCGACTGGTCTACTCCTTTAACGAGGCGTATCTGGACGAGGCTCCCACCCGGCTGGACGTGGCCCGGATGGTGGCCCGGGCGCTGGATCTCACCGACATCTCCGGCGAGAGCCCCTATACGGACTGCGACGACGGCTACGTGGTGGAGCTGTACGAGAAGAGCATCATGTGGGGCACCGCCCAGCCCGACGGCACCCGGACGTTTTCCCCGGATGAGCCCATCGCCCGGGAGGAGATGGCCGCCATCATCTGGCGGATGATGCACACGGACGTGTCCGAGGGGATGTTCCGCCACAGCAACTACTGGCTGGACGCGCTGGACACTGTCCCCGCCATCAGCTTTTCCGGCGAGCAGTTCTCCAAGGATGAGCAGGGCCGGGTGAGCTATTCCGGCGGCTACTACGCCCACGGCATCGACGTGTCCGGCCACCAGAAGGAGATTGACTGGCAGGCGGTGGCCGCCGACGGCATCGACTTCGCCATCATCCGGGCGGGCAACCGGCTCTACGGCAAGGACAGCAGCGGCGCGGTGTGCGAGGACTCCTGGTTCGACACATATATGCAGGGGGCCATCTCCGCGGGGCTGGACGTGGGGGCCTACTTTTTCTCCAACGCCATTACGGTGGAGGAGGCCATTGAGGAGGCCGACCTGCTCATCTCCAAGCTGGAGCCCTACCGGGAGCACGTTACCTACCCCGTGGTGTGCGACTGGGAGTTCCTGGGCGGCGCCAAGTCCCGGGCCTACGGCGTGGACGCCAGAATCATCACCCAGTGCATCGACGCCTTCTGCCGGCGGGTGGCGGAGGCGGGCTATCAGCCCATGTTCTACTTCAACGACTACTGCGGCTATGTGAAGATGGATCTGAGCAAGCTCACCCAGTATCCCTTCTGGTACGCCGAGTACGCCTCCACCCCCCATTTCCGCTACGATTTCCAGATGTGGCAGTACTCCTCCAAGGGCAAGGTGGCGGGCATCAACACAGAAGTGGACATGGATCTGTGCTTTGTGCCCTACGGCAGTGGTACCCAGCGGCCCGACACAGCCCCGGAGAACCCTCTGGAGCCTGAACCGACCAGCTATCTTCCCACAGAGCCGATGGTTCCGTAACATAGAAAAAGGCCCGTCCCCATGGCTGGGGACGGGCCTTATGTTATATTGTTTGTTCGTACAGTGTCACGCCCGCCTGAACTGCTTCTCCAGCTGCTTGCGGGTCATCTCAATGGCCACAGGCCGTCCGTGGGGGCAGTACTTCACCGCCCCGGACATGACCAGCCGGGCCACCTCCTCCAGCTCCTCCGCTCCGCTGCGCCAGCCGCCCTTAATGGCGGCCTTGCAGGCCATGGTGTGGAGCAGCTCGTCCCGGGCCCCGGCGGGGTCGGCGGTTCCCGTCACCCGCAGGCGGCGGGCCAGCTCCAGCAGGGCGGGTTCGATGTCCCCCGCGTCCAGGTAATCGGGCGCGGAGCGCACCGCCAAGGCGCTGGAACCAAATTCCTCCACCTCGAAGCCGAACCGGGCCAGCAGCTCGCTTTGCTCCAGCAGGATTTCCAGCTCCTCCGGGGCGGGGGAAACGGTCACTGGGGTGAGCAGCTCCTGCACCATGGGCTGGTAGTCCGCCGCCTTGAGCCGGTCAAAGTTGGCCCGCTCGTGGGCGGCGTGCTTGTCGATGAGCAGCACCTTGTCCCCCTGCTCCACCATCACGTAGGTGCGGAACAGCTCCCCCCGGATCACCCAGGGCTCCTCCTCGGGGGTGGGCTCGGGGGCAGGCTCCGGCGCAGAGGCC
>JAIEFH010000156.1 GCA_029067025.1 Oscillospiraceae bacterium
AACACCGCCTTAATCAGACTATCTATTTTTTCGAAGCGCTTTCTTACTGCAGCAACCTTACCGCTACCAATCGACCTGTAGAAGTCTTCATCTTCAGTAAACATAGGCATATATTTTTTTTGAATTTCATCGCTCTTTCCGATCAAAATGCGGATTTGCTCTAAATCCAAATGAGCCAAGAGAGATGTCCAGGTTTCAAATAATGCTTTACTGATTGATCTACGTTTATTTTTATCAGGCATACGGCGGAAAGAAAATTTTCCAAAAATAGAATAGCAGGCATCCAAAACGGTAAGAAATTTATCTTTGATTTGAATCGCATAATCAGGATGGCTCATATAGATACTATTTATATAATCCATTGTTCGATTAAGAAAATCGTCGATGGTTCCATTGTAAGTTTGCAAATCAAATTCGTAAAATGCAATAAATCTTAATACGAATTCACGATCTAACATCCGATCAGTTGGGACAGAATATCCAGTAGCCTTTAAAAAAATTTGTGTTTCTGCCAATTCTTTCAAATATTTTGTTGCAAAGCCTTGATATAAAGCGTGTCGTATTTCTTGAGGCTCCAATTCAAGGCCTCCGGTATTTATGCGCTTAAAAATATTATATTTTAAATTAACTGGAGCACCTGGATTAATGATATAACAAACTACTTGGGTTTCCTGCATCCTACGAATGTAGACTTTGGGTATGTTTTCGTAATAGGCACCATTCAAATCACGCAAAAACTCTAACCCAGTTAAGTGTAAGGTTTTGTCAACAAAAAATTCTTTAAGTGCAGTTAAACGTTGTAGCCCATCGATTGTAATCCACCTATCATTATCTGTGCCATCAAAATAAAATGCTGGAAGAGGAATTCTAAGAATTAGGGATTCAATTAATTGACTTTTTTGTATAGGGCTCCACAAGCCGGCTCGACGTTGAAAATCGGGCATCATGTCAACTTCATCGTTTTCTATTCTTCCGATCAAGTTCACCAATGCCATGTTTTTGGGGGAAATATCAATTTTAGATGGGTCATATGGCTTAATTGTATAGTTACTTGTCGTATCCGGTGAATCATCCATAGATTCAATTAAAGAAGAATCTGATATTATTTGAACATCTTGATCCATCAGGTATTCTTTGGCAGCGTTAATAGTATCAGTGTCTCCTTTTAAAGATTGAAAAACATCTCGAAAAAGAGATTCACTTATTGCGCCGTCACAACACTCCTTGGCAAGAATGACAATGTTTTCGAGCTCACTTTTGATTTTAGAGTTAAATATTTCCATAATTACGCTCCCTGCAATATATTTCAGATGAAAGGAGAAATTTATGATTTATCGTATTGTGATCCACGTTGTCCCAGAGATAATATGTGGAGAACCCATGTATTTTTGGTGCCTAATGGGATGCTATGAAGAAATTGAAGCGAATTGTGGGCATGGTTGGGCTAAAAGTATCCAAGATGCAGCAAAAGAAGCTCAAACCTATTACCAAACAGGTGGCTTTTCAAACAGCTGATCCTTATGCTATTAAGAAAGAGTATGTCCGGACACATTTAGTAGTTTGCTTTTTAAATAAAGGCATGAAAAATAATACAAATTATACCTTGAAATTAGGAAAATTGCAATAGAATATTGAATTATTATAGCAGGTTTATACTTTTATGGGGCGCTGGTGAAAACCGGCGCTTTTTTGTTCCAATTACATAGCCGTCTGCTTCGCCGCAGGCGGCTAAATTTATGGAAAAGGAGGGAACCCCAATATGGCGAAACCCAAGGTGATAAGCGTAGCGAATCAAAAGGGCGGAGTTGGCAAAAGCACTACCGTCTATAACCTGGGGGCCGGTCTTGCTACGAATGGAAAGAAAGTCCTTATGCTGGACGTAGATCCCCAGGGTGATTTGACCAAGATGCTGGGCCAGCGCAAGCCCCACGATCTGTTCCTGACCCTTGCCAACAGCATGAACGATGTTGTGGCTGGAACGCTGGCCCGTGACCACCCGGAGATCATGCACCACCCGGAGGGCTTTGATTTTGTGCCGGGAAACCGCAGCTTGTCCGCCGTAGAGGTAAGTCTGGTGAATGTGATGAGCGGGGAAACGGTACTCAAACAGTATGTGGACAGCGTGAAGCAGGACTACGACTATGTGCTGCTGGATTGCCGCCCGTCCCTGGGTATGCTGGTCATCAATGCGCTGGCCGCGTCTGATTATGTGCTGATACCCGTCCAGGCGGACTATCTGGCGGCGGAGGACATGACGGAACTGGTGGGCACGGTGCAGGGCATCAAACGGCAGATTAACCCCAGGTTGAAAATCGGCGGCGTGTTCCTGACGATGGCGAACGAAACCAATTTCCGCAAGGATATTGTCAACACCGTCAAAGAGAACTTTGGAAAGCACCTGCCCGTGCTGGACACCGTAATTCCCGCAACGGTACGGCTGGCGGAAATTAGCACAGCGGATAAGAGCATTTTCCAGCACGAACCGAGGGGACGGGCAGCGGACGCCTACCGCAGTTTGACGAAGGAGGTGCTGGAGATTGGCGAAAAACAGCGCAGCCGGACTTCTGACCTCAGTCGATAGTATGTTCACCACCCAGGCCGAGCGTGACAACGCGGGCCGCAGCTATCTGACCGACATTCCCATCGCAGAAATCAGCGATTTCCCTAACCATCCGTTCCATGTGAGGATGGATGAAGAAATGGAGCGGTTGGTGGATAGCGTGAAAGAGCGTGGTGTCCTTGCTCCTGTGCTGGTGCGGCCTATGCCGAACGGCGGCTATCAAATGGTGTCCGGCCACCGACGCAAGCGGGCGGCGGAACTGGCGGAGTTGCCTACGCTATCCTGTACTGTTCGGGAACTGACCGACGATGAAGCCACAATAATTATGGTGGATTCCAACCTCCAGCGCGAGAAAGTCCTGCCCTCGGAAAAAGCCTTTGCGTATAGGATGAAGCTGGAGGCCATGAAACGGCAAGGACAGCGTGGAGATTTAACTTCGTCCCCACTGGGGACGAAGTTGGGAACACGCTCAAATCAAGAACTTGCAGAGCAATCCCCTGACGGAAAAACTCAAATCCACCGCTATATCCGCCTAACCAATCTTCTCCCTGAACTGCTGAACATGGTGGACAATTCTGTGCTGAAAGAAAGCGGTGCCCTGCAAATGGCCCTGCGTCCCGCCGTGGAGCTGTCCTATCTGACTGAGGCCGAACAAAAGGACCTGCTGGAAACCATGGCCGTTGAGGATTGTACCCCGTCTCATGCCCAGGCTATCAAGTTGCGGGACTTCTCTGAGAAAGGCAAGCTGAATCCCGATGTGATTCAATCAATCATGCAGGAGGAAAAGCCCAATCAAGTGGAGCAATTCAAAATTCCAAAAGACCGTATCAGTAAATTCTTCAAACCGGGGACGCCCGCGCAGAAGATTGAGGAAACCATCATCAAGGCGCTGGAACTGTACTGCAAGCGGCAGCGGGAGAGGGAGGCGGTACGATGAACGCCACACCAAGGGGGCAGTCTGCCCTTTTGCGGCCCTGGCAGTTTCCCCGGCCTCCCCCTCTCACACTCTCCCCCTCCGTTACCTGCTGTACCTGCTGAAAAAAGGGATGTGCAATGTCCCTGTTTCGTACCTTTGCGAAATTTGGCCCCATGTCCTAAAATGGGGCCAAAGGAGGCAGAGAGCCATGAAAAAAACTTTATTGAGTACCGCAGCGGCGGCATTGTTCATCCTTTCCCTGACCGGCTGTACTGGCACCACCGAGCCGGTCCAAACCGAGGACCGCCCGCCCCAGGCCACTGTAGAAAGTGTGCCGGAATCCACCGAAGCCGTGGAGAACGCCCAAGTTATTCTTTCAGCCAGTAACCCCCAGCTTGCGAAGGACAACGCTGATGCCGGGGACGCGGAAAGCCAAGAGAAGCTATCCGCTCCAGCGGAATCGTCCTCCGCACCTGCGCCGCAGATAAGCCAAGCGCCCGAAGTGACCCCGGCACACAAAACGGCCCCGGAATCCAAGACAGCCCCGGAATCCCAAGCGACGCCCAAACCGCAAGCAAGCCAAGCGCCACAGGCCACCCCCGCTCCCGAAGAAACCCAAGCTCCAGCGAAGGGAACAACCATCCAATTTAATGTGACCACACAAAAGGGGGCAGGGGACACTCCCAGCCCTGAACCCAGCGCCACACCCAAGCCGGAACCTACTCCGGCACCTGCCCCGCCCGCAGAATCGGACCCGCCCGTGGAATCCACGGCCCCGGCGTTCAACATTAACCACTGGATTTCTTACGCACAGAGCTACGCCAGGGGCGCGGGCCTGAACCTGGACCCCACCGCCACCGCCTGCTGGGACAACCCCATTGCGGCAGGTGCGCACTGTGCCTATCTGGAGCGGGACATTCAAAACCGCCTGAACCGCTACGCCAGGGATGAAAGCATTTCCGACGTGTGGATTTGGGCGGAACAGCGTACCGATGGCAGCTACGACTTTTATATCGGTTACGCCTAAAACCCAATATTTTTTCAAGAGGACGCACCCATAAAACGGTGCGTCCTTTTTTCATGTCAAAAAGGAGGATTCCATTCATGAAAACGAACATTTTCAAACGCAGCATGGCGCTGTTCCTGGCGTTCCTGCTGTGCTTCACCACCTTCATCGGCTCCGCCGTCACCCCGGCCTTTGCCGCCGCCGCGCAGTCTGAGGTCTGCGTCCTGTCCTTCCCCCGCGACGGCGACGCCAACTACAGCGCCAATTGGGGACACCCCGATCTGAACTTCACGGGCGGATGGCACGATAAGTCCACCCGTTTCCTGTCTGTCCACGCCGTTGGCTCCTTCACCGGCGAGATCTGCTACTGCATCGAACCGGGCGTGAACGTCCTGATTGGGGACAAGGTGAGCCAGAAGGACGAGAGCTTTTGGGACAACTATCATGGATGAAAATAACCGCTTTTCTGCTCCCACTGTAACCGAAACATTAGAAGATGCTTATGTGTATTGCATGGGAGGGAAATCGTATGAGTAAGCTGCTGGCCGTAAC
>JAIEFH010000157.1 GCA_029067025.1 Oscillospiraceae bacterium
CCCTGGGTGCTGGCGGTGCTGGCGCTGGCCGGGGTATTCTTCAACCTGTTTTCCCGGCTGGATCAGGTGAGCCGGGAATATCAAAACCTGCAAAACTCCATCAACTATATCACCACCAGCGTGAATAGCCAGATCGACGGCATCACCTACCGGGTGGAGAGCATCCTGGAGAGCCAAAACCGCCTGACGGCGGAGCGGAGCGCCGAAGTCACCGCCACCGACTATCGGGCCAACACGGTGACCATTGAGGCCCGCGCTCTGCCCCGGACGTATGTGGAGGGGATGACGGCGGAATTTATCCTGTCCAGCGGCGGGGAGACGGTGACGGCGCCGGGGGTGCCGGGGGAGAACCATAATTTCACCGCCCAGATCACCGGGCCGCTCACCGACGAGATCACGGTGTCGGCGGCCTTCCTCACCGGGGAACAGCGGCAGACCCAGGTGCTGAACCAGTTCACCGGCCTGTATTCGGGGAGCTTCCCCGACATCTATCTGTCCGGCGGGAGAACCAGCGCCAGTAAATCAAGCGAGGCCACGGCCTGGACCGCTTACTACGAGCCGGTGGATGTGAATTGTACAGCCCAGAACGACGGGCCCGCCGCTGTGTCCAGCCTGCGGGTGGGTTTGTTCCGGGATCAAAAGCTAATGTGGTGGTTTGTTGAGGAGCCGGACGGTGCCAATCACCGGGACGGCTCGTATACCTTCCGGCCTGAGTGGGAAACCGCACTGCTGGAGCCGGGCCACACCTATTTTGTCGCCGTAGTGGTAGAGGACGAATTTGGCCGGGAGTGGGTGATGCCGGATCAGCGCGGGGGAGACGCCGTTACCGAGGCCGGGAAACTGGAACATGTCTGGGACTGGGAGCTCAGCTACGACCCGGCGGACTGGGGGTATTGAGCGGAAAAAAGGGAGCGCACGCTATGCGTGCGCTCCCTTTATCGCTTTGGGGTGTTTGCTTACGGGCGCAGGCCCATGCCGCCCTCCAGGGTGAGAGTTTCGCCGGTGAGGTACTTGAAATCGGGGTGGGTGAGCTGAACGCAGACCCGGCCGATCTCAGTCTCGGGATCACCGTAGTGGCCCATCGGAGGCATTTTCACGTTGGCCTTAAAGGCGTCGGGATAGGCTTTCTGGAAGTTCTCCAGCTGGGCAGTCCAGGCAATGGGGCAGATCACGTTCACGTTGATGCCGTCGGGACCCCACTCGGTGGCGGCCACCCGGGAAAGGCCCCGGATGCCCTCCTTGGCGGCGGCGTAAGCGCACTGGCCGTAGTTGCCGAAGAGGCCGGCGCCCGAGGCAAAGTTGATGACAGAGCCCCGGGTCTCCTTCAGATGGGGGTAGCAGGCCTGCATATAGTAGAAGGCGGCATACAGGCCGGAGTAGACGGCCAGATCAAACTGCTCAGTGGAGTGATCCGCCAGGGTCACGCCGGAAGCGGAGGCCTGGGCGTTGTTAATGAGCGCGTCGATGCGGCCGAAGGCCTTGATGGTCTCATCCACCACGTTTTGAACCACGGCCTTGTTGTCCGATCCCGCGGATACGTCGGCCTGGACGGGGAGCACCTTCACGCCGTAGAGCCGCTCCAGCTCCTCCTTGGCGTCCTCCAACTTCTTCACATTCCGCCCGGTGATGACGATGTTGGCCCCCTCCTTGGCAAAGGCGGTGGCAATGCCGTAGCCGATGGAGCCGCAGCTCGTGCCGTCACTGAGGACAGCCCGGCCGGCGCCGGTGATGATGACAGTTTTGCCGTTCATAGTGCCCATGTTCGTGTTCCTCCTCATAAAATTGTCCCGGGGCGGCGCGCCTCGGGGATTGAATGGTGATCTATTACTAATTTACCACATTTTTTTGTGAATTACCACCCTCTTTTGGTGTAAATCAGAAAAAAGTTTTTGGGGCGGCGGAGGCTTGGCGCCTCTTTTCAGATAATGGCTGCTGGGATAAAACTCCGGCAATTTCACCAACTCGTATTGAATTT
Organism: Oscillospiraceae bacterium; assembly: GCA_029067025.1. Lineage (GTDB taxonomy): Bacteria > Bacillota > Clostridia > Oscillospirales > Oscillospiraceae > Enterenecus. Next base: position 1,976 of record JAIEFH010000157.1, read on the forward strand.
GCTGGATGCTTATGATAATATTTTAGAGCAGTAAACCGGAATTTGAGGTGATGGTTATGAGTGATAAAATGTATAAATACACAAAAATCTATGACAATATATGGCAGATTGCGGAGGACGACGGTGTATATTGTACACTTGTGAAGGGGAGTGAACTCGCCGTCCTGATAGATACGGGATATGGGAGGCGTGATTTGAGAGCCTTTATTGAGAAAAATATATCCACTCCATACATCGTGATAAACAGTCATGGACATCCAGACCATATCGGCGGAAATCATTGGTTTGATGCTGTTTATGCCCTACCGGAAGAATGGGACGTAATACAGCATTTTGAAGAAAAGAAGCCAAGGTCGTATGATCTGAAAGAAATACGAATTGGTCAGAAAATTTCGTTAGGAGATATGGATATTATTGTTGTTTCTTTAGCAGGGCACACAAAAGGTTCTGCTGGTTTTTTAATACCAGCAAAAAAGCTTTTGATTGCAGGTGACGCTTTGAATGAGGGATTGTGGTTATTTAATTATGGATCATTATTGATGAATGATTTATACGAAACAATCAAGAATACGTTGAAATTGGATTTCAAAGAGTATATATGTGGGCACAGCAATGAAAAATATGTCAAGGATCGTTTGATGTTACATCTAAAAAATATTGAACAATTAAAAATAGAGGATGATACAAAGCAAAGCATATTTGGCTTTGAAACTTATTGCAGTAAATATGAGGATTTTAATGGAAAATCAGAGATTGTATTTACGATTGATAAAGTTTAACGAAATAATTTCCACTTTGTCGGGCAGTTATCCGTTATGGGTAGCTGCCCGTCCTGGCACTTTGACAAAGAATTTAAAAACCAGAGCATCAGCAGCCCTAATCTGAAAAGGGAGGGGTTGGCCTTGCTCTTGACTTGTCCCGGCCCAGAGCGTAAAATAAAGCGGTTAATGATTAAAAAACTGGCAGGGCCGGACAAGGGCGTCCGGACAGATTGGTTTGAGGCAATGGGGCCGCGCCTGCCGTGTGGGAGGAATTGTTATGGCGACTGGTACGAAATTCATCTTTGTCACCGGCGGCGTGGTGTCCGGGCTGGGCAAGGGCATCACGGCGGCATCCCTGGGGCGGCTGCTGAAGCAGCGGGGCCTCCGGGTGCGGGTGCAGAAGCTGGACCCCTATTTAAATGTAGACCCCGGCACCATGTCCCCCTATCAGCACGGTGAGGTGTTCGTCACCGACGACGGGGCGGAGACCGACCTGGATCTGGGCCACTACGAGCGGTTCATTGACGAGAATTTGACGTATAACTCCTCTGTGTCCTCCGGCAAGGTGTACTGGAACGTGCTGAACCGGGAGCGGGCGGGGGATTACCTGGGCGGCACGGTGCAGATCATCCCCCACATCACCGACGAGATCAAGCGGCATATCTACTCCCTGGAGGCCCCCGATGTGGACGTGGCTATCGTGGAAATTGGCGGCACCGTGGGCGACATCGAGTCCCAGCCCTTCCTGGAGGCCATCCGGCAGGTGGCCGCCCAGCGGGGACGGCAGAACGTGATGTTTATCCATGTGTCCCTCATTGTGTCCATCCCCGGCTCCGGGGAGCTGAAGAGCAAACCCACCCAGCACTCCGCCAAAGAGTTATTATCGCTTGGGATTCAACCAGATGTTATCATGTGCCGCAGCGATTCCCCCATCCCCAAGGATATTTTGGACAAAATTTCCCTGTTCTGCAACATCCCGGAGGATCACGCGATCCCCAACCTCACCGCTGACATTTTGTACGAAGTGCCGCTGATGCTGGAGCGGGAGGGGCTGGCCGACGTGGTGGTGCGGCGGCTGGGGCTGATCTGCCATATGCCCGACCTGACCGAGTGGGCCACCATGGTCCACCGGGCCAAGCATCCCAAGGGCACCGTGACCATCGCGCTGGTGGGCAAGTATGTGGCCCTCCACGACGCCTATCTGTCAGTGGTGGAGGCCCTCACCCACGGCGGCATTGAGAACGACGTGTCGGTGGAGGTGCGCTGGGTGAACTCGGAAGAGGTCACCGCCGACACCGTGGACGGCCTGTTGGCAGGCGCCCAGGGCATTCTGGTGCCCGGCGGCTTCGGCGACCGGGGCATCGAGGGCAAGATCGAGGCCATCCGCTATGCCCGGGAGAACGAGGTGCCCTTCCTGGGCATCTGCCTGGGGATGCAGATGGCGGTGGTGGAGTTTGCCCGGAACGTGTGCGGCATGAAAGGGGCCCACTCCAGCGAGCTGGCCCCCCAGACCCCCTATCCCGTCATCGACCTGATGCCCGACCAGGTGGGAGTGACCGCCAAGGGGGGCACCATGCGGCTGGGCAGCTATCCCTGTAAATTGGTCGAGGGGTCGCTGGCGGCGGCTATCTACGGCACAAATGAGATCAACGAGCGCCACCGCCACCGTTACGAGTTCAACAACGACTACCGGGAGGCGCTGACAAAGGCGGGGCTGTCCCTGTCCGGCCTATCCCCCGACGGGCGGCTGGTGGAGATGATCGAGCTGCCGGATCACCCCTGGTTTGTGGCGGGGCAGTTCCACCCGGAGCTGAAGTCCCGGCCCAACCGGGCCCACCCGCTGTTCCGAGAGTTCATCGGGGCGGCGAAGAAGCTTCAAAACGGATAAGGTAAAGGGCCGGGGTGACCCCGGCCCTTTCTATTCCTTACTTTCCATAAAATCCCGCATGAGGCGCTTGTCCTTGTAGAGCAGCCGAAGGGCTGCTTCAAAGGTGGGAAGGTTATATTTTTTCCGAAAAGCCTCGACTTTTTCCACCAGCTTATGGTCATCAACCAACATATATTTGGCCATATAGCGCTACCCCCTTCCGGAAATAAATCATATCACAAAAGGTTATTGAGGTCAAGTGACCCCGACAAAGAAATCCCCATTTGTTATCATAGGCATAGCAGAGGGGGGATATGCATGGTCGATGCCGTTCTGATTGGGAGAGTCATCCAGAAATGCCGCATGGAAAAGGGCATGACCCAAGAAGTACTCAGCGGACTGGCCGACTTGGATCGAACCCATTACAGCAAGATTGAACGCGGCCTGCGCAGTCCCACCATCGACACCTTGTTTAAAATTGCGGGTGCGCTGGATATATCTCCCCACCAACTGATGATCGAAATTGAGAATGCGGTCAGCAAAGAATAGACGCACAAAGCCCCGGACGGCGCACCGTTCGGGGCTTTGTGTCGCTTCCTTTTACTGCACAGGTACGATCCAGTCGTGGGTGTCCTCCACAGTGCCCCACTGGATGCCGGTGAGGGTGTCGTACAGCTTCTGGGTCAGCGGGCCGATGTTCCCGCCGCTGACGGTCTCCTTGCGGTCCTCCCAGGCCAGCAGGCCGATGGGGGATACCACCGCCGCGGTGCCGGTGCCCCAGGCCTCTTCCAGCGTGCCCGCCTGGGCGGCGTCAAACAGCTCCTGGGCGGAGATGAGCCGCTCCTCCACCGGGATGCCCCAGCCGCGGATCAGCTCCAGGCAGCTCTTGCGGGTGATGCCGGGGAGGACGGAGCCGGTGAGCTCCGGGGTGATGACGGTGCCGTTGATTTTGAACATCACGTTCATGGAGCCAACTTCCTCAATGTACTTGCGGTGGACGCCATCCAGCCACAGCACCTGGGAGAAGCCCTGCTCCTCCGCCCGCTCCCCGGCGCGGATGGAGGCGGCGTAGTTGCCGCCGCACTTGGTGAAGCCGGTGCCGCCCTTGACAGCACGCACGTCCTCGTCCTCCACGTAGATCTTCACGGGGTTGATGCCCTCGGGGTAGTAGGCCCCCACCGGGCAGCAGATGACGGCGAACAGATAGCTGTGGGAGGCGTGGACACCCAGGCCGTTGTCGGTGGCGATGATAAAGGGGCGGATATAGAGGGAGGTGCCCACCTTGCCGGGCACCCAGGCCTGGTCTACGCCCACCACGGCCTTGACGGCCTGGACGAAGTCATCCTCGGGGATCTCGGGAATGCACATACGGCGGCAGGAGGAGTTCATCCGCTTTGCGTTCTCGTAGGGGCGGAAGAGCTGCACCTTGCCGTCAGGGGTGCGGTAGGCCTTCATGCCCTCGAAAATCTCCTGGGCATAGTGGAATACCATGCAGGACAGCTCGAAGGGCAGGGGGCCGTAGGGGACGACGCGGGGGTCGTGCCAGCCCTGGCCGGCGTCGTAATTCATCAGGAACATATGGTCGGTGAAGGTTCTGCCAAACACCAAGGTATCGGGATCGGGCTGGGGCTTGAGGGTTTCGGCGCGGGTGATTTTAATGTCCAGCATAAGGATCGGCTCCTTTTCCGATGTAAAGTACTGATATTATATCAGCGTTGCGGGCGGGACGCAATGGTGAATTTGCTGAAATCACTTGAAAGAGGGGGCCGCGCTGCGAGTGCGGCGTAAATTCGGAGCCGCGAAGCGGCGGAGAATTGCGCAGGGCCGGCTTTGCCGGCCCGAGCATTGAAATCTCCGAAGGGTGGAGCGACCAGCGGGGGCGAAACCCAAAAAAGAAGGACTGCTTCAGCAGTCCTTCTTTTTTGGAGCGAGTGACGAGGCTCGAACTCGCTACCTCCACCTTGGCAAGGTGGCGCTCTACCAGATGAGCTACACTCGCAACGAACAATAGGTATTGTAGCAGGAATGTGTCTGCCTGTCAAGGGGGAAACAAAAAATTTTTCCGGCAATCACGGAAGAACTGCCGTCGAGCCAAGGCCCGACGGCAGTTCTCAAGCAAATAGGTAGAATAGCAGGACAATCAGTCCCAGCCCTCCGATGAACGCCAGGGCAATCAGCAGGGAGGCCTTCAGCGCACCCAGGATATACCACCGGCGCTCCTCTGGGCTCAGCTCCGACGTCTCCCATGGACGGTCACGCTCAGGCTCAGGCTGCGCCGGAGGGGCGGGGCGATCACGCTTGGGAATGCGGGGCAGGAATAGGGACTGGCGCTCGATCCCGCTCATATCCGCGATGGTGCGCCCGTCATCATCGTCGTAAACTTTTTTCGTCATTACTTGTCAAACAGATGACAGACCACATAGTGCCCGGGCTCCACCTCAATCTGGCGGGGCGCCTCTTCCTTGCACCGCTGGGTGCAGTGGGAGCAGCGGGTGTGGAACTTACAGCCGGAGGGCGGGTTCGACGGAGAGGGGATGGAGCCTTCCAGCACGATGCGGTTCATTTTTGCCTTCGGATCGGGGATGGGGATGGCGGAGAACAGCGCCTCGGTATAGGGATGCAGCGGATTACGGAAGATGTCATCGGTAGCGCCATACTCCACCAGATTACCCAGGTACATGACGCCCACGGTGTTGGAGATGTGTTCCACCACGGACAAATCGTGGGAGATAAAGAGATAGGTCAGGGAATACTTCTCCTGCAGTTCCTTCAGCAGGTTGATGATTTGGGCCTGGATGGACACGTCCAGTGCGGACACCGGCTCATCACACACCACGAACTCGGGATTCAGCGCCAGGGCGCGGGCAATGCAGATACGCTGGCGCTGGCCGCCGGAAAATTCATGGGGGTAGCGGTCTTTGTGGAAGGGCTGGAGGCCGCAGTTGTCCATGACCTGGTCAATGTAATCGTCAAACTCCGCCGCCGGAACCAGATTGTGCTCCCGAACGGCCTCGCCGATGATCTCACCGATGGGGAGACGGGGGGACAGGGAAGAAAACGGATCCTGGAAAATGATCTGCATTTTGGTCCGCAGGTCGCGCATCTCCTTGGGCGACAGGTCATAGATTTCCTGACCGTTGAAAAGCACTTGGCCGCTGGTCTTGGGGCCGGACAGGCGCAGGATGGTGCGTCCGGTGGTGGTCTTGCCGCAGCCGGACTCGCCCACCAGGCCCATCGTGGTGCCCCGCTTCAGATTGAAAGTGACGCCGTCCACCGCTTTCACGTGACCGATGGTTTTGGACATCAGACCTCCCTTGATGGGGAAATACTTCTTCAGCGCGTTGACCATCAGGATATACTGGGGATCGTAGGTCACGGGCTCAAACTCGTTGGAGACGGACAGATCGACCTTTTTGGAAGGGGCCGACGCCTCCTTGAGCCGCTTCTCGCGCTTCTCCTGCTCCGCCTTCCTGCGCTCCTCATCGTTTGGATCGCCGGGATGGAAACGGCCGACGCCGCCAGCCAGACCTTTATTGACACTCATGCTTTAGCCCCTCCCTTCTTGTCCTCGTAGTAGCGGTAGCAGCTCACCTTGTGGGTGGGGGAGATGCTCACCTCGTGGGGATACTCCCCGCCGCACCCCTCGCACTGCATCTCGCAGCGGTCCTTGAAGTAGCAGTAGTCGGGCATATTGATGGGGTTGGGCACCTTGCCGGGGATGGAGTAGAGCGAATCCACCTTCTTGCCCACCACAGGCTTGGAGGCCATCAGGCCGATGGTGTAGGGA
>JAIEFH010000158.1 GCA_029067025.1 Oscillospiraceae bacterium
AATTTGATGGGATCCATCAGGTTGAAGGGCTGGAAGATCACATTGTCCCGCACCTGCTTGCTCACCTGGTACTGCCCGCCGGCCATGGGGGTGAAGTATTTCTTCTTCCAGTCGGCGGGAATGGTGTCCGGCAGCTCATAGACGCCTTTCTTGGCGGCGGTCATGGCCCGGTTGGAGATGTCGGTGGCCAGCAGCCGGGTGTCCCACTGGCTGGCCTGCTGCCCCAAATAGTCGAAGAGGAACATGGTGATGTTATAGGGTTCCTCCCCGGTGGAGCAGCCCGCGCTCCAGATGGACAGCGTCTTGTCCTTCTGGTGGCGGTTGACGATGTCGGGGATGATCTGTTTGCAGAACAGATCCAGATGCTCCTTCTCCCGCATGAAGAAGGTATAGTTGGTGGTGAGCTTATCCAGCAGCAGGGTAATCAGGTCGTTGTCCTTGGTTTGAATGACCTGGTTGACGAAATCGGTGAAATTGGTGTAGCCCCGCTGCTTCAGAGGGGTGGACAGGCGCCCGGTGATGAGCTGCCTCTTCTGGGTGAGATCAATGCCGTAGTTGGTCTGGATGAACTTGACCAGCCGGCTGAAATCGTTGTCCGAGATGGTCAGGGCGGAAAAGGAACCGGAGCCGCCCGCTCCCGCGCCCCCGTTATTCATTGGGCATCAGCTGCTCGCAGTCAAGCACCATCATGGTGCCGGAGCCGTCGGGCAGGGAGCACATCCCGGACACCAGCATCTGGGTGCTGTTGGCGGGCATGGGGAGGATATTGGCCTTGGGGATGTCCAGCATCTGATCCACGCCGTCCACCAGGAGGCCCAGCTGCACGTCATCCAGGTTGATGACCACCACCAGGCTGTCATCCTCCCGGGCCTCCATCCCCATCCGGGCGCATATATCCAGAATGGGAATCATCTGGCCGCGCATATTGATGATGCCCCGGATGAAGTTGGGCACCATGGGCAGGTAGGTGATGACCTGGTTGTTCAGGATTTCCACCACGTCCTCAGCCGCCACGCCCAGCTTCAGATGGCCGGCCATGAAAATGAGGTATTTCTGGGAGTCCACCGCGTCGTCCGCGGCATTCAGGGCCTCCATCTCGTCCTCACGGGCGAACATGATTTCGTCGTTCATATCTTCATCTCTCCTTCTCACATACCCCGGGCGGCGGTGTACAAATTGGCCACGTCCAGAATAATGCTGATGCTGCCGTCGCTGCGCAGGGTGCAGCCGTTGATGCCGAAATTCTTGATATTGTAGCTGTTCACGTAGGCGGGCAGCTGCTTGACCACCACCTGCTGCTGGCCCAGCAGCTCGTCTACGAACAGGCAGTAGGAGTGATCGCCGGATTCCAGCCAGATGAGCACGCCGTCCTCAATGTCGGTGCAGCCGCTCTGGAGCTGATACAGCTCCCTGGCCCGGACAATGGGATAGAAATTGCCCTGAACCTTGATGATCTCGCCGCTGCTGGAGTCGTGGATGACATCCTTGGCGGACACCTTCAAAGTGGACAGGATGTTGTTGATGGGGATGGTAAAGATGGAGCCGCCCACCGACACCTCCATGCCGTCCATGATGGCCATGGTCAGCGGGATGCGGATGGTGGTGGTCATACCGCGGCCCAGCTGGCTGGAGATGGTCACGCTGCCGCCCAGCTCCTCCACGCCCTTTTTCACCACGTCCATGCCCACACCCCGGCCGGAGTACTCGGTGACCTCGGTGTTGGTGGAGAAACCGGGGGCCAGCAGGAAGTTGAGGATGTCCTTGTGGCTGTACTCCACGTCGGGGGAGGCGATGCCCTGGCGGATGGCCTTGGCCAGCACGGCCTCGTCGTTGACGCCCCGGCCGTCGTCGATGATCTCGATGATGACCTCGCTGCCGGTGTCCCGGGCGGACAGGATGATCTCGCCCACCGGATCCTTGCCGGCGGCAACGCGCTCCTCCTGGGTCTCCTCGATGCCGTGGTCCATGGAGTTGCGGACCATGTGCATGATGGGGTCGCCGATGGAGTCCACGATGGTCTTATCCACCTCGGTGTTCTCGCCGATGAGGGTGAGCTTGCACGGGCGGTTGAGCTTCTTGGTCATGTCACGCACGATACGGGTCATTTTCTGGAATACGCCGGACACGGGAACCATGCGCAGGGACATGGACACGTCCTGAAGCTCGTCGGTGAGCTTGCGCAGCTGCCGGGCGGACTTGGAGAAGGCGTCCAGGTTCAGCCCCTTCAGGTCGGGGGAGGAGGTGACCATGGACTCGGTGATGACGATCTCGCCCACCACGGCGGACAGCTGGTCCAGCTTGGACAGGTTGACGCTGATCAGCGTCTCCTTGGGGTGCTGCTGCTGTTGCTGCTGGGCCGCGGCGGGGGCTGTCGCCCGCGCGGGGGC
>JAIEFH010000159.1 GCA_029067025.1 Oscillospiraceae bacterium
CGGATGGGCGGCAGCTGCTGCGACTTCATGCGGCCCACAGCCGCCCAGCGGGTGAACGCAAAAGGAGAAACGATCTACACTTACCTGTGCTCTATGAAGGAGCGAAGCCGGGGCCACATCTGCAATATGAAAAACTGCAACGGGAATATGCTGGATGCAGACATCATTGAACAGCTAAAATCTCTCAGCGAAGATGGCTCTGATTTTATCCAGCAGCTCCAAAAAAGCAAAAAAGCCCTGACCGGCAACCGTCAAAGCTACGATGAACAGCTTGCCAAGATCGAAGCGGATATTGCATCTAATGACGATGAGATCAAAGGGCTCGTCTCGGCCTTGGGAAAGGCGTCCGGCACTTCCGCAGAAACCTATGTTGTCAAACAGATCGACGAGCTCCATGACAAAGGCGAATCTTTGAAGCGCCGCTTGGATGAACTAAAGGAATTGACTTCCAGCCATGCCTTGGCCGACATAGAATTTGACCTGCTGACACAGCTTCTTTCCTCCTTCAAGGACACTGTGGACGGTATGACGGTGGAACAGAAACGTGCTGCTATCCGCACCTTTGTCAAGGAAATCGTATGGGACGGCACACACGCCCATATGGTCCTGTTCGGTTCCGAGTACGCCTATGAGTTCCCGGAGGCAGACGCAAACATGGGATACTCTGCAATATCGTGTAAAAATACCGAGAATTTTGAAAAATCGGCAGAAACGGGCGATATTGATCCGTTAAGAGCGCATAGCAAATGAGATCCTGATGTATTTCAGAGCCCAACGCAAGCTTCAGGGAGAACTGTCGCTCTCCGACTCACTGGACGGCGACGGGGAAAACGGCTCCCTGTCCCTCATCGACGTGGTGCGGGTGGACGACAATATGCTGGAGGAACTGGATCTGCGGGACGCCTGCGCTAAGGTACGCCGGTGTGTGGACGCCTGTCTCACCGGGCGGGAGGCCCACATCATCCGCCTGCGGTACGGGCTGGATAACCGTCCCCCCCTCACCCAGCGGGAAATCGCGTCGCTGTGCGGCATCTCCCGATCCTATGTATCCCGCATCGAGAAAAAAGCCCTGGAAAAGCTCAAGATCGAATATGAAAAAAGCTGAGGACAGCCCTGGGCATCGCCCAGGGCTGTCCTCGCTTTGCGCCCATGTATCCCGCGCCCACCGTATATCTGTCGCTGTCAAAAAAAGCAAAAAAGGGGTTGACACGGATGGTCTATCGTGATAGACTACTGTCGAGGTCGATAGTAATAGACCAACGAGGAGGTCTTTGTCATGGATCATCTGAGATTAGCCGAGGGCGAGTACCGCTTCGCCTGTATCGTCTGGGATCACGAACCCCTTCCCTCCGGGAAGCTGGTGGAGCTGTCCCAGCAAGAGCTGGGCTGGAAGAAATCCACCACCTACACCGTGCTGAAAAAGCTGGTGGAGAAGGGCATATTGCTCAACGAAAATGCCATGGTCACCGCCGCCATCCCCAAGGAGCAAATTCTCCGGGAAGAGAGCCGCGCGGTGGTGGATCGCACCTTTGAGGGCTCGCTGCCCTCCTTCCTGGCCCACTTTATGGGGGGCCGCACCATTTCCGACGACGAGGCCGACGAGCTGAAGGCCATCATTGACCGTTACAGAGAGGGGGATCACCATGCTTGACTTTTTGAACACCCTGTTTCAATCGCTTACCCCCCTGTGGGAGATGAGCGTCACCGCCGCCTATGCCGCCGCCGTGGTCATGGTTCTCCGGCTGCTGCTGAAAAAGCGGGCTCCCAGGCAGGTGCTGTGCCTGCTTTGGCTGGTGGTGTTCGCCCGGCTGCTGATTCCCGTGTCGCTGGAGAGCCCGCTGTCCATCGTCCCCAGCGCCCTGCCTGGGCAGGAACAGCAGATTCAGGCAGCGTCCGGCACCCCCAGCACCCCTGACGCCGGGAACGCCGTCAACCCCATCACACCCCATACC
>JAIEFH010000016.1 GCA_029067025.1 Oscillospiraceae bacterium
TTGGGCTCGAAGCCCGCATCCCGCAGCAGGGCGGGCAGCTCCCGCCCCACATGGTAGTGGGAGGTGGCCAGCTCCAAATGATACCCCTTCATGGGATCGGTCACCGAGCCCCCCGCCAAAAACGCCCCCCGGAGAAAGGCGGTGCGGCAGTGTTCCTCCTCCAGCATGGCCAGATTGATGTGCAGGGACACCGAGGCATCCCACTCCAGATCGAACGCGTCAAAAATCGTCTTCAGCTTTGCCGGACTTTCGATCAGGAACGCGCCCTTCCCCTCCCCTGGCTCGGGGGTCTGGTCGAAGGACACCTTAAACGCCTTGCGGAACAGCATGGGAAGCCGCTCCTTCAGCGCCGGACTCTCCGTGACGATCCGGGCCTGACGGGGGTGGAACGCGCCGCAGAACAGCAGTACGCCGTAGGCTTCCGCCTGGGCGCAGCACCGCCGGCTCACAGCCGGGCGGCAAAGCTCCTGTTTCACGTCGGCGGAAAAGGCCACGGTCATTCACCCCTTATCAAAAAATCTTGGTATCGGCTCTCTGCTGGTACAGATCCACCACCGCCTGGGCCACCTTCACACCCGAGTGCCGGGCATAGCCGCAGTCCATGTCCATCAGGGGACGGTAGACCACCTCCGCGCCCAACAGCTCCACCTCCCGGCGATCCACCCGCATGGGCTCCGCGTCCTCGGCGGAATAGCGCTCCAGCAGCTCCCCGCTGATGGGGTCGGAATTGCACAGGCACAAATCCACCAGCCCCGGCCCGCCGTGCTCCAGCAGGGCGGATACGTGATCCTGGGCGGTCATGCCCTCCGTCTCCCCGTCCTGGGTCATGATGTTGCACACGTAAATCTTCAGCGCCGGGCTGTCCGCGATGGCCTCTGAGACGCCGTCCACCAGCAGATTGGGGATCACGCTGGTGTACAGGCTCCCCGGCCCCAGCAGAATGACCTCCGCCCGGCGGATGGCGTCCAGCGCGGCGGGCAGCGCGGTCGTATGCTCCGGCAGCAGGCGGACGTGGTGGATGCGGCAGTTCTGCTCCTTTTTGGCAGCGGAGATTTTGGACTCCCCGCACACACTGGAGCCGTTTTCAAAGCTGGCCTCCAATTGCACGTTGGCATTTGTCACAGGCAGAATACGCCCGGTAATCGCCAGAACCTCGCTCATCCGGGCCACCGCCTGGTCGAAGGAATCGCACACGCCGTCCAGCGCCGCCAGCAGCAGATTGCCGAAGGCCTGCCCCGCCAGCCGCCCGTCGGGGAAGCGGTAGGCCAGCAGCTGCTGCATCAGCGACTCGGTGTCCGCCAGCGCCTCCATGCAGTTGCGGATGTCGCCGGGAGGGGGCATACCCAAATCCTCCAGCAGCACCCCGGAACCGCCGCCTTCGACCGCCACGGTGAAGATGGCGGTGAGAA
>JAIEFH010000160.1 GCA_029067025.1 Oscillospiraceae bacterium
TGGAGCTGGAGTTCTTCTGCCAGCCCGGCACCGAGCTGGAGTGGTTCGCCTACTGGAAAAACTTCTGCCACCAGTGGCTGCTGGACCTGGGCATCCAGGAGGAGAACCTGCGCCTGCGGGATCACGACCCCGAGGAGCTGTCCCACTACTCCAACGCCACCACCGACTTCGAGTTCGCCTTCCCCTTCACCGACTGGGGCGAGCTGTGGGGCGTGGCCAGCCGCACCAATTTCGACCTGAACGCCCACCAGACCACCTCCGGCAAGGATCTGACCTACTTCGACCAGGAGAAGAACGAGCACTATATCCCCTACGTCATCGAGCCCTCCCTGGGCGTGGAGCGGATGCTGCTGGCCTTCCTGTGCAACGCCTACGACGAGGAAGTGGTGGACGTGGAGAAGAACGACGTGCGCACCGTGCTGCATCTGCACCCCGCCCTGGCTCCCTTCAAGTGCGCGGTGCTGCCCCTCAGCAAAAAGCTGGCCGACAAGGCAAAGGAGATTCAGACCGAGCTGTCCAAGTACTTCATGGTGGACTATGACGACGCCGGCTCCATCGGCAAGCGCTACCGCCGCCAGGACGAGATCGGCACCCCCTACTGCGTTACCGTGGACTTCGCCACCGTGGGCGACGAGCAGACCCCCGCCGACCACGCCGTCACCATCCGGGACCGGGACACTATGGACCAGGTCCGCGTGCCCATCAGCGAGCTGAAGGCTTGGCTGGACGAGAAGCTGGCATATTAAGGCAGTCGGCAGGCAGCCGTCAGGCTGCCGGACCGTCATTGGACAAACGGCCCTTGGCCGTTTGTCCAATGACGGTCCATGGCCGCTTGCCCAACGACCGGTTCCCGCCCCGCGGGCCTTTGCCGCCTGCCCTTTATTAAAATTATGTAAAAATACCGCTGCCCCCGGTGCATTCCGGGGGCACTTATGATATACTATGCTGGTCGAATAGGAGCCTTTCCCCGTTTTATGCGGGCAATCTCAGGCTGTTCATGATTGGAGGCCGAAAATGAAACGCTTTTTCTCATATTTTCTATTCCAGACCCGGCCGGAAGAAACGCTCACCACCCGGCAGAGGGTGGCATTTTGGCTGTGGAACGCCCTGCTTACCGCCGGGGCGGCGGTGGTGCTGGGGCTGGCCTCGCTGCTGCTGGCCACCGGCAACGCCAGCGCAAAGGTGATGTTTATAGACTATCTGCGCCATCCGGTGTTGATGGCCCTCAACCTGCTGCCCCCGCTGCTGTTGATGGCGCTGCTGTACGCCGCCACGGGCCGGGCCTGGCTGGCCTACCTGATGACGGCCCTGCCCGTGCTGGGGCTGTCCCTGGGCAACTACTACAAGCTGGTGTTCCGGGACGACCCCGTCCTGGCCTCCGACCTGCTCATCCTGGGGGAGGCGGGGAAGATGGCGGGAAAATACCACCTGTTCCTGGACCGCAAGCTGGCGGCGGCGCTGCTGCCCGTCCTTGTGGCTGGGGTGGCGCTGTTCCTGCTGGTTCGGGGCAGGCCGCGTCTGCCCGTCCGGGGCGGGATCGCGGCCGCCGCGCTGGCGGGCTCCCTCGCCCTGATCCCGGTGTACGGCAGCGACAATACCTATAACAAAAACGCCAACACGGATCACATCAACCCGTGGTCTGCCACCCAGCAGTATATCTCCCGGGGACTGATGTATCCCTTCCTCCACAGCATTAAGACCGCCATGCCCACCCCGCCGGAGGGCTACTCGGAGCAGGAGGCCGCCGCGATGCTGGCTGAGTATCAGGACGCCGACATCCCGGAGGATAAGAAGGTCAACATCGTGGGCGTCATGCTGGAGGCCTTTACCGATCTCTCAGGCTATGAGAGCATCGAGCTGCAAACGGATCCCTACGCCTATTTCCACGCCCTGGAGGCGGAGAGCTATACCGGGAACCTGCTGACCAACATCTTTGCCGGGGGCACCGTGGACACCGAGCGGGCCTTCCTCACCGGCATGGCCCCCAGCGACATCAACTACCGCACCAATACCTCGTCCTATGTGTGGTACCTGAAAAGCCAGGGATACCAGACCTTCGGCGACCACCCCAGCAACAACTGGTTCTACAATCGGGTGAACATCAACTCCTATCTGGGCTTCGACCAATACCGCTTCGCGGAGGATCACTACAAGCCCCTGGTGGGGACAGACACCGCCTTCGACAACACATTTTTCCACGAGATGACCAGCGCTGTGGTGGATCGGCTCGAAAACGGCGGCGGGCCCGTGTTCTCCTTCTCCGTGTCCTACCAGGGCCACGGGCCGTACGGCGACAGCATCTGCTGGTGGGGCGAGGTGGACGACTATGTGGCCAACGACGACCTGACCCAGGAGGAGCGCACCATTTTGGCCAACTACTTTGGCTCGGTGATGAGCACCCAATACTACGTGTCCGAAATGGTGGACGTGTTCCGAACCATGGACGAGCCCATTGTGGTGGTGGTGTTCGGCGACCACAAGCCCTGGCTGGGCAACGGCAACAGCGTGTACAATTCGCTGGGCATCGACCTGTCCCGTATGTCGATGGACAGCTTCTACAACTATTGGTCCACCCGCTACCTCATCTGGGCCAATGACGCGGCCAAGGAGGTCATCGGCCACGATATGGTGGGCGAGGGGCCGGACATCTCCCCCTGCTTCCTGATGAACGTGCTGTTTGAGCAGCTTGGCTGGGAGGGGGATGCCTATATGCAGGCGGTGAAGCCGATCCGGCAGGAGCTGCCCATGATCCACCGCTACGGCTCATACCTCACCGCGGATGGGGAGCTGACCCTGAACCCCACCGAGGAGCAGGCGGAGCTGGCCCGCAAATTCCACAATTTGGAGTATTATCGGGCCCATCACTTCTCCGGGAAAACAGGCTGATTTTTGAAAAAAGGCAAGGGAAAATACTTGACTTTTGAAAAACAGGCTGATATACTGTTTGAGCCGCATTGACCGGGTGTGGTGTATTCCACAGAAAAGAGGGCTGAGTCCCCGCCCCCGACAGCGAGCCCGTAATAAAGGAAAGGCAGGTGCAGCTATGCACGCAATCATCGAAACCGGCGGCAAGCAGTACAAGGTGGCCGAGGGCGACACCCTCTACATCGAGAAGCTGAATGTGGAAGCCGGCGAGTCCGTCACCTTCGACAAGGTTCTGGCCGTCCTGGACGGCGACAACGCCAAGTTCGGCGCTCCCACCGTGGACGGCGCCTCCGTCACCGCCAACGTGGTGAAGAACGGCAAGGGCAAAAAGGTGCTGGTGTTCAAGTACAAGCCCAAGAAGAACTACCGCCGCCGTCAGGGCCATCGTCAGCCCTACACCAAGGTGGAGATCACCAAGGTCAACGCCTGAGGGATCAAGCCATGACTACCGTAACCTTCCACAGCGCAAAGAGCCGCCTGGACGGCTTTGTGGTGGAGGGCCACAGCGGGTACGCCGAGGAGGGCAGCGACATCGTCTGCGCCGCCGTCTCCGCCGCCGTTGGGCTCACCGAGTGCACCATCAATGAGGTGATGGCCCTCGGCGCCCAGGTGAAGGTCAAGGAGAAGGACGCCCGCATCTCCCTCAAGCTCCCCCCCGCCCTGAACGAGGCCAGCG
>JAIEFH010000161.1 GCA_029067025.1 Oscillospiraceae bacterium
ACAGAAAATTGTTGACACTTTTTGTTGACACCAAAGAAAGCACAAAAAATTAAATGGGCAAAAAAGTTTATAAAACAGAAGAAAGCCACCAAATACAGCGGCTTTCTTCTTGAAAAAATGGTCGGAGTGGCGGGACTTGAACCCGCGGCCTCTTGGTCCCGAACCAAGCGCGATACCAAACTTCGCCACACCCCGATATTGACTTGGAAAAGGGAAGAGGGCGGGCCGCAGCCCGCCCTCTCGCTTTGGAGGCGCCACCCAGATTTGAACTGGGGCATCAGGATTTTGCAGACCCTTGCCTTACCACTTGGCTATGGCGCCGGACACTCTATTATATTCAAAAAGAAGTGCTTTAGCACTTCTTTTTGAAATTTTTTTGGAGCGAGTGACGAGGCTCGAACTCGCTACCTCCACCTTGGCAAGGTGGCGCTCTACCAGATGAGCTACACTCGCATATGGTGCCCAGGGCCGGAGTTGAACCAGCGACACGCGGATTTTCAGTCCGCTGCTCTACCAACTGAGCTACCTGGGCATAAGATGTGGCGACGCGGAAGGGACTTGAACCCTCGACCTCCGGCGTGACAGGCCGGCGTTCTAACCAACTGAACTACCGCGCCACATTTGATCGGATCTGTGATCCGTTGGTGGGAACAACAGGGCTCGAACCTGTGACCCCTTGCTTGTAAGGCAAGTGCTCTCCCAGCTGAGCTATGCTCCCCAATCGTTCCTTCCGTTTGTCAGACGGCGAAAGTCATTATAACAAATGAAACCGACTCTGTCAAGAGTTAAAATCAAAAATTGGCGAAACTTTTGAAAACGCTTGGTTCACCCTTGCAAGGCCCGCGTCGGATGCGCTATAATAATATTAGATAATTTATCCTGTGAGGAGGTGCCCCGGCATGGCAAACAAGAATCCGCTGCTGTCCTGGCTGTTTGGCGATCGCAAGGAGGAGAAACCTCAGACGCCTGACCAACAACAGGCTGAGGCACCCGCTCAGCACGAAACCCCGCCCGCTGAGGCCAAAACAGATCTTTTTCGTCTGGAGCTGCCCCCGGATCACGCGGTGAATAAGCTGTGGCGGCTGTGGAAGGAGCAGGCGGGGTATCAGAGTCCGCCGCTCTTCCGTTTTGAGGATCCGGACGGGAAGGACGTGATCCCGGCCGACCAGGCCAAACAGGAATTGGCGCGGCTGCTGCTGACCGTGAACGCCTCCGCCAACCAGCGGCTGGGCAGGGTTCAGCCAAAGAAGGCGGGCAAGGCGCAGGAGGGGGAGGATCCGCCCCCGCTTCCCGATCTGGATGCCCAGGCGGTAGCCTTTGTGTCCAATGACCGGCTGACGGCGTGGGTGTTCGTCTATCCGCCGGTGGGCGACGGCCAGGAGTTGGATCGGGGTATGCTGATAAAAGCCCTGAAGGAAAAGCAGGCAGAGTACGGCCTGGATGAGGATCTGCTGGATGCCCTGCCCGACAATCCGGAGCGGTATTTCCGCCTGTATCTGGCGGCCCGGGGCGAGGCCGCCGTCCACGGCAAGGATGGCCGCATCGTGGATTTGTTTGTCCGTAGTCCGGAGCGGAAGCTGGCGGTGGACGAGTACAACCGGGTGGATTACGCCTCCATTAGCTTCATCCAGAATGTGGAGGAGGGGGACGTGATCTGCCGGATCATTGAGCCCACCCCCGGCGAGGACGGAAAAACGGTGCTGGGGCAGGAGCTGCCCGCCCGGGTCGGCAGAGCGGCCGCGGTGCCCAAGGGACGCAACACCGCCCTCACCGATGACGGGACGGCCTTAGTGGCCACAAAAACGGGCCATGTGGAGTTCAGCGGCCGCACCTTCCAGGTGAAGCCCGTCATGGAGATCGAGGGCAATGTGGATTACTCCACCGGCCATATCAACTTTTTAGGGGACGTCCATGTCCACGGGGACGTCTGCACCGGCTTCACCGTCCGGGCCATGGGAAACATCACGGTGGACGGCGTGGTGGAGGCGGCCTCGGTGGAGGCGGGCGGCGACCTCATCATGGTCAAGGGGGCCCAGGGGGACAACCGCGCGGTACTCCGGGCGGGACACAGCATTTTTGCCAAGTATCTGGAGAACTGCTGCCTCTATGCCATGGAGGATCTCCACGCCGACTGCGTCATCAACTGCGATGTATATTGCGACGGCCTGGTAGAGGTGCGCTCCGGCCGGGGCACCATCATCGGGGGCAGCATCCGGGCCGCCCATGAGGTGAGCGCCGGGGTACTGGGCGCCCGGTCAGAGTGCCGCACCGATGTGGTGCTGGGCGGGCTGCCCTGCCAGGAATTCGACCGTGAGGTGCTGGTGCGGGAGATTGCCGAGCTGGAGGAAAAGCTGGAAAAAACGGAGCGCCAGCCCGAAAGCCCCACTAAATTTACCCGTATGGGCAAGCTGCGGATGCAGCTGTCCTTGAACAAAAACAAGCTGGAGCAGTTTGAGAAGGATCTGGAGGAGCAGGAGGAGGAGCAGCAGTCCCCCGGCGTCCGCCGCCTCACCTGCGGCGTGGCCTACCCCGGCGCGTCGGTGGCCATCGGCCCGGCCTTTTACCGCTTCCAACAGGAGACCCGCCCTGTGGTTGCCAGTCTGGTGGATGGGGAGATCAGCATCATTTGACGCAAGGCCGGATCCGAAACGGTATCAAAGAAACAAAACAATTTCGACAGAAAGCAGGATGTTATATCATGGCAAAGCGAGTGATGGTGGTAGACGACTCCCGGGTCCAGGAGGTTCAGATTCGCAAGCTGCTGGAGGGGAGCGATTACGAGGTGGCGCACTACTGCCGCAGCGGTGAGGACGCCCTGGCGGTGTACGACGAGGTGAAGCCGGACGTGGTGACCATGGACATCATCATGCCGGGGATGGACGGTCTGGAGGCCGCCCAGGCCATTTTGGAGGAGTATCCCGAGGCAAAAATCGTCATGGTGTCCTCGCTGGCATATGACGACACCTTTAACGAGGCCAAGGCCATCGGCACCAAGGGGTTCATTAGCAAGCCTGTGGGGCAGGAGGAACTGCTGGCCGCTCTGGATCAGGCGCTGTCCGGCCAGTGACGAACGGCTTCGCCCGGATAAAATAAAGCGCGCGGTGAAGCGCTGAAAGGGAGAAAAACGATGGATTATGCGCAAAGGGCACGGGAGCTGCGGGATGAGACCGTGGCCCACCGGCGGTATTTTCACGCCAACGCGGAGGTGGGGCTGGAGACGCCCAAGGCCGTGGACTATGTGATGGAGCGGCTGACAGAGTACGGTCTGAAGCCGGAGAAGTGCGGCCACGGCGTGACCGCCAGCATCGGATCAGGGGGCAAAACGCTGCTGCTGCGGGCAGATATGGACGCCCTGCCCATGGGGGAGGAGAGCGGCGAGCCCTTTGCCTGTCCCACTGGGACCGAGGCCCACACCTGCGGCCATGATTTCCACGCCGCCATGCTGCTCACCGCCGCCAAAATGCTGAAGGAGAACGAGGCGGCGCTGGGAGGGACGGTCCGGCTCATGTTCCAGCCGGCGGAGGAGACCTTTGAGGGCGCGAAGGATATGATCGAATGCGGCATCCTGGAGGGCGTGGACGGGGCGCTGGCATTTCATGTGTCGCCGGGAAGGATGCCGGTGGGTCTGATTTTCTACAACAGTGGCGGGGTGATGATGTCCTCCGTGGACGGCTTCCGCGTCACCGTCCACGGCAAGGGAGCCCACGGGGCCTATCCCCACAGCTCCATCGATCCCATCAACATCGCCGTCCACATCTACCTGGCCCTGGAGGCACTCATCGCCCGGGAGGCGGACCCGGGGAAGAACTGCGTGCTCACCGTGGGGAACTTCTCCGCCGGTTCGGCCCCAAACATCATCCCGGAAACCGCCGTTCTGCAGGGAACTATCCGCACCAACGACAGGGCCTGCCGGGAGCTGCTGGTGCGGCGGATGAAAGAGGCGGCCGCCGGAGTGGCCCAGGTCTACGGCGGGAGCGCGGAGGTAGAGATGCTCTCTGAGGTGCCGCCCCTGATCTGCGACAAGGAGTTGACCGATAAAATGGCGGGGTATCTTCAGGAGATCCCCGGCCTGACGCTGTACCCAGGTATTGCCGCCAGCGCGTCGGAGGATTTCGCCGTGGTGGCCGAGCGGGTGCCCAGCGCGTTTATGTACCTTTCCGCCGGATTCCAGGACGAGCGGGGGGACGCCCCGGCCCACAACCCCAAGGTGCGCTTCAACGAGGATGTGTGCGCCATCGGGCCGGCCGGGCTGGCCCACTGTGCCACGCGGTGGCTGGCGTAAAATGGCCGCTCCGCGACCCGTCATTTCCCTATGTGAACCGAAAACGAATAAAGGCATAGCTTAATTGGGAAAGGAAGTGCCATTCATGAAGATCGTGACCATCAGCCGGGAGTTTGGCAGCGGCGGCAGGGAGCTGGGAAAGCGCCTTGCGGATACGCTAGGCTTCGACTACTATGACCGGGAGATCATCACGGCCATTGCTCAGGCCAAGGGCATGGACGAGAACTATGTGGAGAAGGCCCTGGAGGGCGGTATGTGGCAGCATATTCCGCTGACATACGGCCAGGCGTTCGCCAGCGGGGCCGTGATGCAGGCGGCCCAGACCGGCCTGCTGGTGGAGCAGCGGCGGGTGATTAACGGCATCGCCAAGGCGGGCAGGGACTGCGTGATCGTGGGCCGGGACGCGGACATACTCCTGGCGGATCAGAAGCCCTTCACCATGTTTGTGTGCGCGGACATGGACGCGAAGGTCCGCCGCTGCATGGAGCGGGCCAGGGA
The DNA here is from genome assembly GCA_029067025.1 of Oscillospiraceae bacterium. Lineage (GTDB taxonomy): Bacteria > Bacillota > Clostridia > Oscillospirales > Oscillospiraceae > Enterenecus. The sequence continues at coordinate 4,781 of JAIEFH010000161.1, forward strand.
GGGGGAGAACCTGTCCCGGAAGGCGATCATGCAGAACATCGCGCGGATCGACAAGGCCCGGGCCAGGAGCCGTGAGATGATTTCGGACAGCAAATGGGGCCATGGGGCCAGCTACCACATGACGGTGAACACCAGCGGCTGGGACCTCAAGGAGCTTACCGGAGCGGTGGCGGACTTTGTGACGCGCTGGTTCGCGCGGACAGAATAACAACAACGGCCCGCGCCCTTTCCAGGGGCGCGGCAGTCAGCGCAAAGAAAGGCCCCAGGGCAATGCCCTGGGGCCTTTTGGTGTGCTGTCTCGGACGTGGGAAAAGCTCAATCTTCCTTGAAAAAGCTCTGGAAGGTGTTTTGCACCAGCCCGTTTTTCTTGCTGACAATGAGGACGACATACCGGCCCTCCCGGGTAATGACCGCGGCCTCGGTGAGGGGGACCTGCTCCGGGTCATACTCCTCAAAGGTGCCTTGCCGTGCTTTCACATGGTCGTGGAGGGAGTCCATCATGGCGGCGGCGTCGGACTTGCTCTTCAGCTTGACCACCGCGATCTCCTCCGCCGTCCCGGCGTCGGCGTAGGCGTAGAAGTACTCATCCACCTTGCCGTAGTCCATGCTGGACAGGAAGAAGAAATTGTCCTTGGCGTCCGCGTCCGCGCTGGACTTTACCACCATCTCGGGCAGGGTGGTATCCACGTCCAGCATGGCCTTTTGCATAGCGGCCAGATCGACGTCCGGCCCATCGGGCGCCTCCTTGCCGGAGCAGCCGAAGCAGGCTGCCAGCATCAGCGCGGCCAGCAGGAGACAGGCCGCTTTTTTCACATACTTCATTGCGTTACCTCCCTATACCGGATTCAGTCGATGATGACGCTGCCGCCGGTCGGAGTGGTAA
>JAIEFH010000162.1 GCA_029067025.1 Oscillospiraceae bacterium
ATACTGCGACCACCGCTATCTAACCGTAAGGACTCGTCGGCAGCGTCAGATGTTTATAATAGACAGCGGTGAGGCCCCCGGCGGTGAACAGGGCGAACAGGCCCCAGCCCATGGCGGCGGTGTTGTAGCCGATGGTGACCAGCAGCATATCCAGCGCGCCCGAGGCGGCGGGGGTGCCGTCCCGGCTCATGGCCAGCACCTGGGCGGGCTGGCCCCCGGTGGCGGAGGGGGTGATGGTGCTGAAAAAGAAGCCGGTGCAGGAGTAGTAGACGCACCGCCGGAAGCTCTGGGGACAGCCCAGTCTGCGCAGGATGGACCAGGTGGACCCGGCCTCGCAGCACAGGAACAGCGCCATCAGCGGCAGGCCCAGCAGCAAGATCCGCCAATCCGCGCTGAGCAGGGCGGCGGCAAGCTGGCCTGGGGTCTGCTCCGCCAAGATGGTGTGTACCGTCCAGGCCAGCAGGGCCAGCACCGCCCCTATGCACAGGATGTTTTTTGACTGTTTTTTCATGCGCACACCTTTCCCTTTCCGGCCAGCGCCCGCACCACCGCGCAGGCCGCCCCGCGGCTCAGAGACGCCGCTGTCTCGTCCATGGCGCGCTCCATGGAGGACAGGGCCTGGTCGTCATAAATCGTCTCCCGGATGGCCGCCAGACAGGCGCTCTCCTCCTTGGCGGCGATGCGGGCCATGCCGTGGCGCACCAGGAAGTCGGCGTTTTCCTGCTCCTGCTTCAAAAAGGGCTGCCACGCCAGAATGGGCAGGCGGGCCGCGATGGCCTCAAAGCAGGTGATGCCCCCGGGCTTGGATAGCATCAGGTGGGCCCGGGCCATGTACTTCTCCACCTCGCCGGTGAAGGGCACCGCCTCGATGTTCTCATACCGCCCGTTCAAGCGCTGGAACAACTTTTTGTTCCGGCCGGTAAGGATGGTGGTGTGTACCCCGGGCAGGGCGTTCAGCGCCTGGTAAAAGCTGTCCCGCCGGGGCATGAGCCCCAGCCCGCCGCCCATGATGAGCAGCTCCCGGCGCCGGGAGCGGTCCCGGTGAGCGGGCTGGAACCGCCCGCTTACCGGGATGCCGGATACCACCACGGTATCGGGATCCACGCCCTTGGCGGCAAGCCCCTGCCGGACGGTCTCGCTGGCCGCCAGATAGCAGTCGGTGCCGGGATGAATCCACTCGCTGTGGCAGGTCACGTCGGTGACGCAGGTGACCAGGGGCAGCTCGGACAGCCCCTCCTCCTTGTACCGCGCCACGGCGGCGGAGCAGACGGGGTGGGTGGACACCACCACATCGGGGCCGCGCTCGTCCAGCAGAGCGGCCAGACCGTCCAGCAGGTCGTCCCCCCGGCCCTCCCCGCCGCTGTTGGCGGTGAGGTGGTGGTAGATATTATAGAAAACGCCGCCATAGGTCACCAGCACGTTGAACCACCAGTACATGGCGGAGGCCCGCTCCGGCATGGCGTACTCAAACAGATCCACAACATCGGCGCGGTGGCCGTCCTGGACGAGCTGCTCCCGCAGCGCGTTGGCGGCGGACAGATGACCCATGCCGAATTTCCCTGTCAAAATCAAGATGTTCATGAAGCTTCCTCCTCTGGTGGATGCCGACGGCGTCCACACTTCCGCTGTGCGTTGGCGGGAACCCCGATGTTTCCCTTTGACGGGCTTGATTATAGAGGACAAATCTTCAATTTCAGCGTGGGAACTCCTTAGATTTTGGTGGGGTTTTATTTAAAAATTATTTAAGGCGGTGGGGCGCGCAAAGGTTCCGATGGCAGGCAAAAGCAAGTCTCCCGCGGCCGCGGGAGGCTTGCTTTTTGTCGAAGCGTGTGGTATAATAAATTAGGTGTCACACATATGAGTTAGAAAAGGCGGCTGGTCACATGACCCCGAAAGGGGGTGACTGTATGCGGATCACGTTCCATGTCGGACAGTTTACTGTTACGATCATTGTGAAAAGCAGAAACCGCCACTCCCACAAGTGACGGTTTCTCATTCTTTTGAGCAAATCTTCTACTGAAAGGGCTAGCCACCAGTATGTGTGGCACCCTTATGTTTATATTATATCCATGAGATGCCGAATTGTCAAGAGGGCAAAAGCAGAAACCGCCCCCACGCGCGTGATGAGGGCAAAAAGCCAGCCCCCGGCCAATGGCCGGGGGCTGGTAGTTTGCTGTGGATCGGTGAATCAGTTGGGAAGATTAGCCACCCTTGCAAGAGTTACACTTACCCTCGGAAACCGAACTAGGGTCAGCGTGGACGCTGGAATTGACATCGCCCTCAACGCCGCCTTCGACCTTGCCGCAGACTTTGCAGGTGGTTTTCGCGGTCTTAGTCTTGGTCACACAGTTGCCTGTCACAGCCGCCTCAGTCACTTCCTTGTCGGTGCTCGCGCAGCTATGCGCCGTGCCGCAAGCCGCGCACTGGTGGGTAGTCTTGTTGTAGGTGGTGTGCGCACAGGTAGCGGGATCAACAGGAGCAGGCTTCCTATAGCCGCAGACGGTGCACTGGGAACCGGCGACGGGATTCTTTTCCGCGTCAGTCTTGTCCCAGGTGTGATTCGCCTTGTCGCCAATGCGCTCACCGCAGTCCTTGCAGACCGTCCAGTGCTGGTTAGCGTCGGAGGCCAGGGCGGCAGCGGCGGTGTGGCTGGTCTTCTCGATCGGCGCGGACGCGGTAATCACCTTGCCGCAGTCACGGCACACCACAGTGGCGGTCTGGCCGGCGGCGGCGCAGGTGGGAGCCACATACGGCTTCTTGTCGCCATTGGCGGTGCCGGTGTAGTTCTGCTTCACGTGGGCCTGGGTCTGCTTCGCGGTGCAGGGGGTGTTCGTGCAGGTCTTCACGCACTTGCCATCATCAGCGCCCGTGCCCGCGGTCCAAGCGCTCCAGGTGTGGGCGCTGGCATCCTTGGCGATGGTCACGTCCTGGGTCTCGGGGGAACCATCGGTGCAGGAGGTGCAGACATAGTGGGCCGTGCCAGTCGCCTGACAGGTGGCGGCGGTGCTGTTGGCCTTATCCAGCTTCCAGGTGTGGTTGCCGGTGGCGGGGATGGCCACGCTCTTAGTATGACCCGTGCCAGACTCACAGGTGGTGCACACGTAGTTGGTGGCGCCGGCCTGGTCGCAGGAGGGGGCCACGGTGGTGGTGACCTTGTAGCTGTGCTCCAGCTTGGCGACGGTATCCAGACGGGTAGCGCCGCACTTGGTGCACTTCATGGCCTTCACGCCGGTGGCCTGACAGGTAGCGGCCTGGTTCGAGGCGCTGGCGGAATCGGCGACCCAATTGTGCGTCCCACCTTCAGTCGCGGTGCACAGCGGCACGTTCACTGTGTTGCCCTCTTCATCGGTGGTCGTGGCCGCGGTGACCGCACCCTCGGCGGTCACTTTGCCGGGCTCCTTCGCGCCGCAGGCGCAGACGCCGTCCGTGTAGCTGTGGGCCACGTAGGTGATGGCGTGGCAGCCGGTGATGGCGGGCGTGACACCCACAGTAGTGTCCACGCACTCGATGGTGTGACGGGTGGTGTCGAACTGCGTGGGATCCCCGGCCCAGTTGTGGGTGTGGGCGGCGGGCTTGAGCTCATCGGGGAG
>JAIEFH010000163.1 GCA_029067025.1 Oscillospiraceae bacterium
CTTCACAATAGTCCGAACAACTCGAAATCAGGTAGCCCGCAAGGGCTCGTGGGTTCGAATCCCACCCGCTCCGCCACAAAAACCTCTGTAAACGGTTGTTTACAGAGGTTTCTTCATTAAAAAGTTAAAAAAGTGGAATACTTCTCCCCTGCTGTTTTGTTATCATACGAGAGCTGTTATCACGGTTTTCTTTGATAACATTTATGTGAAAGACAAGAAAAAATCAAAAGCAGGAAGGTATAAAAACCATGAACAAAAAGCAGAAAATTTTGATTGCAGGGGCGGCGCTGTTTGCCGCCCTTTTTCTTTTCTCCGGTATTATGCTGGCATGGCAGTACAAGGACGGCAAGCAGAGCGCCGACAGCTTTGAAACGGTGGCGGGGTTGGTGAAGCCGGACAAAGCGCCCCAGCCCGGAACGGTCCCTGACCACACCGGGGATGATACCGAGGACAACGACCCGACGCTGGCAGCGTTTGAGAAGTACGCGGCGGTCCAGGAGCAGAACACCGACTTCGTGGGCTGGATCAGCATTGACGGCACCAACATCAACTATCCCGTCATGCAGACCATTGACAACCCCAATTTCTATTTGAAGCACGGGTTTGAAAAGCAGTACAGCAATTACGGCGTTCCCTATGTGCAGGAGAATTGCGGGCTGGGCATTTCCGATAACGTGGTGATTTACGGCCACAACATGAACAACGGCTCCATGTTTGCCGACCTGTGCAAATATGAGCGGGAGAACTTCTACCGGGAGCATCCCACCGTCCGCTTTGATACGTTGTCCAGTTTGGGTGAGTATGAAATTGTGGCGGTGTTCAAGACGGTGGCCTACTCCGAAAAGGGCTTTAAGTATTACCACTTTGTTGACGCAGCGGACGAGGATGATTTCAATGCTTTTATCAGCCAGTGCAAAGCCCTGTCCCTCTACGATACCGGCGTGAGCGCGGAATATGGGGACAAGCTGCTGACCCTCTCCACCTGCGAATACAGCCGGACGAACGGTAGAATGGTGGTCGTAGCAAAGCTGATTGTCCCGGAGGCGGGCGGCAATGCCTGACATTAAAACGCGGGTGGTAGCGGAGAAAACGGTGAAAACCCTTGATAAATCCGCCATTGCCGCCCAGCGAATGAAAAGCGCCTATGTGCAGGCCAAGGAAAAAGCAGAGCGCAGCGCCCCTGTTGACCAGGAATCCCCGGAGAGCTACGCGGCAGACCGGGTTTCCGATGAAGTGAACACCGCCGTTTTTGAGGGCGTCCATCAGCTTGACCGGCAGGGCCGGAAAGGGCTTGAAACCACAAAAGCGAACATTGCCAAAGCAAAAGAGCGGTTTCAGCGTAAACGGATGATTGACCCGCTGAAAAAGAAAGCGAGGAAGGGCGCGGCGGAGCCTGCCAGACCTCCCGTGGAAGTGGATGGCAATATCCGGCGAAATCCCAGCACACGGCGGGCGGCGAATCCTGTTCACCGTCCCGCTGGCCGTTCTGCGGGGATGGGCCGCGCCGCCCATGGAAAACAGGCTTCGGTCAAGACGGTGGAGCGGGCAGGGAAAACGGTGAAGCAGGGCGCCAGATCTACCGGGCGGGCTGTGGCGAAAACTGCTGGACGGACCGTAAAATCGGCGCAGGACTCAGTGAAGACCGCCGAGGCCATGGGGCGGACTGCCGCCAAAACCGCATATCAGACCGCAAAGGCATCCCAGCGCATGGCTCAGACCGCCGCAGCCACCGCGAAAAAGGCGGCGGAAACCAGCATGACAGCGGTACGGGCGATTATCACCGGAACAAGGGCGCTGATTGCCGCTATTGCGGCGGGTGGCTGGGTGGCTATGGTCATGCTGGTGGTGATCTGCTTGATTGGCCTGATCGTCAGCTCTCCCTTTGGGATTTTCTTTTCTGGAGAGGACAGCGGCACCGGCCAGACTATGCCCACGGCGGTGCGGGAAATCAACCAGGACTATGAGGACAAGCTGGAGGAAATCAAGACCGGCAACGCCCATGATGTGCTGGAAATGTCCGGCTCCCGCGCTGTGTGGCCGGAGGTGCTGGCTGTCTATGCGGTCAAGACCTCCACCGCCCCGGACAATCCCCTGGAAGTCGCCACCATGGACGGCACCAAAAAAGAACTGCTCAAAGAAATCTTTTGGGCGATGAATGAGGTGGACTATTCCACCAACACCGCCGCTCATAACGTTGTGACTGAGACAGACGATGGGCACGGCAACATCGTGGAAACTACCACGAGGGTAACGGAAACCACGCTCTATATCACTGTCAGCCACAAAACCGCCGACGAGATGGCGGACATTTACAGCTTCACCGCAGACCAGCGGGCGCAGCTTGCGGAACTATTAGCCGAGGAAAACCGCAGTATGTGGAGCGCCGTTCTGTACGGCATTGGCGCTGGTGACGGGGAGATCGTGACCGTAGCCCTCTCGCAGATCGGGAATGTGGGTGGTCAGCCCTATTGGTCCTGGTACGGCTTCGGCTCCCGCGTGGATTGGTGCGCTATTTTTGTTAGCTGGTGCGCCAATGAGTGTGGGTATATTGACGCTGGGGTTATCCCCAAATTTGCGGGTTGCATTACCGGCTCCCAATGGTTTAAGGACCGGGGACTGTGGCAGGATAGGAACTATGAGCCGCGCCCCGGTGATCTGGTGTTCTTTGATTGGGACAATCCGGGAGGTTTCTCCGGGCCGCAGGATGGCCTATGCGACCATGTGGGTATCGTGGAAAAGGTGGAGAACGGTGTTGTCTACACCGTGGAGGGAAACTCCGGCGATAAGTGCCGGGAGGCCCACTATCCCGTGGGGCATTATGAGATTTACGGGTACGGCACACCAGCTTACTAATAATCAACAGCGTGGGAGATTTGTTTTCTCCCACGCTGTTACATTTTGATAATTTCCCTTAAAGGCGTTTGAGAAATTATTATGATTGACACCAGCAAGGATTTCGATTATAATATGGCAAACAAAATAACAGGGGAGCTTGTGTGACAGGCTGAGAGGAAGGTAAACCTTCGACCCTTGAACCTGATGCGGATAATGCCGCCGGAGGAAGTTGTAAGATGAGTTACTGTACTTTTTCAGGGAGCACCCGCATAAGGTGCTCCCTGTTTTTTTGTTGCTCTTTTTGCGAAAGGATGTGAAAACGGTATCCGCAGTCAGCCTGCGGCGGGTTGAAGGGGAGCGCCTTGAACCTTGTAACACAGCGATGGGAAGCCGTGTTCCGGCGTGAGAGGAGGCCAGTAAGCCTCGACCGACGATCCCTGCGGCACAGGCCGCAATCTATTGGGAGCGACGCTGCTTTGCCGTTCTCATAATTATTTTCAAAAGGAGATCATTGCTATGAATGTAAATTTGAATGAAATGTTTGCGCAGGTGAGACAGCGCCATCCGCTGATCCACAACATCACCAACTACGTCACCGTCAATGACTGCGCCAATATGCTGTTGGCCTGCGGCGGATCGCCCATCATGGCGGATGACCCGGATGACGCCGTGGAGATCACCGCCATCTGCGGCGGGCTGAACATCAATATCGGTACGCTGAACCAGCGGACCATCCCCGCCATGCTGGCCGCTGGAAAGCGGGCGAATGAGCTGGGCCATCCTGTGGTGCTGGACCCGGTGGGGGCGGGGGCCTCCAGCCTGCGGACAGACACCGCTTTCCGGTTGATGCGGGAGGTAAAATTCACGGTCATCCGGGGCAATATCTCGGAGATCAAGACGCTGGCCTCCGGCAGCGGCACCACCAAAGGCGTGGACGCCGATGTGGCAGACCAGGTGACGGAGGAAAATCTGGAGGCCGCTGTGGCGTTTGCAAAAGAGTTTGCCCAACGCACCGGGGCGGTGACTGCCATTACCGGGGCCATCGACATTGTGGCGGACGGGGAGAGGGCTTTCTGCATCCACAACGGCCATCCCATGATGAGCGCCATCACCGGCACCGGCTGTCAGCTCTCCGCCCTGACAGCGGCCTTTGTGACCGCCAACCAGGACACGTCTCTGGAGGCCGCTGCGGCGGCGGTATGCGCTATGGGCCTGTGCGGCGAGATCGCCCACCAGCGGCTTACTGATCTGGACGGCAATTCCTCCTACCGGAACTACATCATTGACGCCATGTACCGCCTCACCCCGGCGATGCTGGAGAAAGGGGCCAAGTATGAAGTGCGATAAGAAACATATGCTCCTTTACGCGGTGACAGACCGCGCCTGGACGAAGGGGCAAACTCTGTCCCAGCAGGTGGAACAGGCACTGAAAGGCGGCGTGACCTGCGTACAGCTTCGGGAAAAGGACATGGACAACACAGAATTTCTTCAAGAAGCCAGGGAGATTTTGAGCCTGTGTCGGCAGTATCAGGTCCCCTTTATTGTCAATGACAACGTAGAGGTTGCCATCGCCTGCGGCGCGGATGGCACCCATGTCGGTCAGGAGGACATGGCGGCGGGCGAGGTCCGCCGCCGAATCGGTGAGGATATGATTTTGGGCGTTTCTGTCCACACTGTGGAGGAGGCGCGAGAGGCTGTTCGGAACGGTGCAGATTATCTCGGTTTGGGCGCTGTCTTTCCCACCAGCACCAAAACCGACGTGGACCAGATGCCGAACGAAACCCTCCGGGCCATCTGCGATGCTGTAGACGTGCCTATTGTGGCGATAGGAGGCATCAACCTAAGCAACATTGGAAAACTGGCCGGGAGCGGGGTGGACGGCGTGGCCCTGGTGTCCGCCATCTTCTCTGTGGCTGATATTGAAGCCGCTTGCCGGGAGTTGAGGAAACTGTCGGAAGAAATGGTAAACGCATGAGAATACGCGGTGCTATTTTTGATGTGGACGGCACCCTGCTGGATTCCATGTCCATTTGGGATACCATTGGGGAGAGCTATCTGCGCTCCATCGGGTACGAGCCGAGGGAGAATTTGAACGAGGTATTCAAAAATATGAGCCTCCATCAAGCGGCCTGCTATTATCAGAATGAGTATGGCGTGACACTGAGCACAGATGAAATCATGAGTGGTGTCAATGCCATGCTGGAGCAATTCTACCGATATGAGGCCCCCTTGAAACCAGGAATTAAGGAATTGCTGGCTCTGCTCTGGCAAAAGAATGTGAAGATGTGTATTGCCACCGCGACTGACCGGTATCTGGTGGAGGCTGCTCTGGGACGGTGCGGGGTGTTGTCCTGTTTTGACGGGATATTTACCTGTAACGAGGTCGGCCATGGCAAGGACGAGCCACATATTTTTGAGGCGGCGTTGCGTTCCTTGGGAACGAAAATGACGGAAACCATCGTGTTTGATGATGCGCTCTATGCGATACGAACGGCAAAAGGGGCCGGTTTCCCTGTGGCGGCAGTCTACGACAGCCATGAAGGGGCGCAGGACGAGGTTCATGCACTGGCAGACGTTTATTTAGACGATCTGACACAGTTGAACAAGCTCAGGAAGTTCCTCCCGGCCTAACTGCCGGGAACTTCAAGCGGTGGATTGGGGGCACCACTCTCCGTCGCTTTATAAAAATAATGCAAAGGAGATACAGCTATGAAAACAGCATTATCAATCGCTGGGACAGACCCCAGCGGAGGCGCCGGGATTCAGGCCGATCTGAAAACGATGACCATGAACGGTGTTTACGCCATGAGCGCCATCACGGCGCTTGTGGCGCAGAACACCACCGGCGTAAAGGAGATTGTCGAGATGACGCCCGAATTTCTCGGGCAGCAGATCGACGTGGTATTCGAGGACATTCCGCCTGACGCGGTGAAGATCGGCATGGTTTCCTCCTGCGGACTGATTGAAATGATTGCAGAGCGGCTGCGCTTCTATCAGGCAAAGAACATCGTGGTTGATCCTGTGATGGTGGCCACCAGCGGTGACCGGCTGATCTCTGGGGATGCGGTAGCTACCTTAAAAAGCTGTCTGCTGCCGCTGGCAACTGTTACTACCCCCAATATCCCGGAGGCGGAAATTCTGTCCAGCATGACCATCCACGACGAAAAAGACATTGAAACTGCCGCCAAACGCATTGGCGATACCTACGGCTGTGCTGTTCTGCTCAAGGGCGGGCATAACATCAACGATGCCAACGACTTCCTATATGCGGACGGGGCCGGAACGTGGTTCCATGGGACCCGGATCGACAACCCCAATACCCACGGCACCGGCTGCACCTTGTCCAGTGCCATCGCCGCCAATCTGGCAAAGGGGTTTGATTTGCCCACGTCCATTCAGCGGTCAAAGGACTATCTTTCCGGTGCGCTGGGGGCCATGCTGGATCTGGGTCACGGTAGAGGTCCGATGCAGCATAGTTTCAACTTGACGGGCGAGTTTGTAAAGGAGGCGGAGTGATGAAAACCACAGAGCGGCTTTTAGCTGCAACGAAAGATATTTGGGCAGCTTACAACGAGCATCCGTTTGTGCTGGGGCTTCAGGACGGAACTCTGGATCGTGAAAAGTTCAAATACTACATCATCCAGGACTATCTTTACTTGGAAGAATATCTGAAGGTTTTTGCCGTAGGTATCGCCAAAGCAAAAAGCCCGGAAACGGTGGGGCTGTTCTCGAAATATGTGACGCTGCTGACGGAGGGCGAAATGGACATCCATCGGGGCTACATGGGCGAGTTTTCCGTGTCCCGGGAGGAATTGGATTCCATGCCTCGGGCATTGGACAACCTCTCCTACACCTCCTATATGCTTCGTGTGGCCTATGAAGAAGGCGAGGCGGAAATTCTGGCCGCCATCCTATCCTGTGCTTACAGCTATGAGGTCATCGCCAAAACAATTCTGGAACGCAATCCCGCCGCCATAGATCACCCCTTCTATGGGGATTGGGTTTACGGTTATGCTGATTCGCATTACAGCGATGCAAACGTTCTTCTGCTGGATACGCTGGATGAGTTGACCGTGAACTATAATGAAAAGCAGCTTCGGCATCTTACGGACATCTTTGTCGCCTGCTCACGCTATGAACTGGCATTTTGGGAACTGGCCTGGAATATGAGCAAATAAAAAGGCGGACAGAGCATGAAGCGATGTGTGATTATCGGTGGGGCAGATATTAGACGGTATGACCGCATCCGTACCCACCTGCATGAAGATGATTTTTACATCTGCTGTGACAGCGGCCTGAAACACAGGGAGGCGCTGGGCATCGTCCCAAACCTAATTATCGGTGACTTTGATTCTCATGAGAATCCCTATCTGGATATTGAAACCATCATACTACCCTGTGAAAAGGACGATACTGATACGGTATTCGCAGCAAAAGAAGCGTTAAGACGAGGATTCCAGGATTTCTTGCTGGTGGGAGTGATTGGTGGTCGGCTGGACCACACCCTGGGGAACGTGTCAATTCTGCTGATGCTGGATGCTCAAGGCAGAACTGCATCAGCGGTGGATGATTTTTCCGAAATGGAAATTATTTCAAATAAGCCAGTAAAAATTGACGACCGATATGCCTACTTCTCTCTTTTGAACGTCACCGGTATTGCACAAGGGATCACGATAAAGAACGCCAAATATCCGCTGACCAACGCGGAAATTAAATGTGAGTATCAGTACGGCATTAGCAATGAGGTGCTGCCAGGAATGACCGCAGAGGTATCTTTAGAAAATGGAAAACTACTGTTGATTAAAGTGCTGCCTTGATTAAAAGTCCTATAAAAATCGTGAAAAGGCTGACAGGAAGTAAGAAGGCAATGCTCCGGTGCAGACCGGGGCATTGCCTTCTTGTGGGTGTTTATATCGCCAAATGTATTTTGGAGAGCTATGATCGTTCGGACAGCTTCGGCTACTGGTCGCTCACCGACTGGATGGGGGAGGCGCCACTGCCGGAAAGCCTCTTTTTCGGAGGTCTGGGCCTGTTCACCGTAGGCGGCATCCCAAAGGCAGCTTATCATGTGTTTCGGATGCTCCGCCGCCTGGGGGATGAACTGCTGGGGCAGGGTCCCGGCTGGTTTGTCACCGCTGGAGACGGCGGATACTAGGTTATGCTCTATAACTACCGTCATTTCTCCCGTCTCTACGCCATGGGAGAGCGGTTCGACATGACGTTTACCGAGCGGTATACCCCGTTTTCCCCGGAGCAGGCCATGGACGCCCACCTGCGGATCGAGGATGTGGAGGACGGAGAGTATCTGGTGCAGGAAACCATTTTGAGCCGTCGGCACGGCAGCGCCTTTGATATTTGGAGTTCCATGGGCGGTTTGGAGCCGGAGGGTCAGGAAGAACTGGACTATATCAAGGCCAGGGCCACTCCGGCTATGCGGAAGTTTACGGTGGAGACCCGCCATCACGCTTTGGAGCTGGACGCATGGCTGGATATGCTGGAGGTTCGGCTGCTGCTTATCCATAAGCGGTGAGCGCATTTTTGCCGCCCTTTGCAACTTTCCTGTGTCACGGGCTTCTGCGCAAGTGAAACCACAGCTGCGGACGATTTTCAAACGCACCTGGGAACGCCTAAAGAGATTTTGAGAAAAAGCGCGCGGCGGATGATCCGCCGCGCGCTTTTTAACACTATTGGGGGTCTACGCTTAACCGTTGACGGTGCAGTACATGAAGTACTTGTAGCCCAGGGGGTTGGAGAAGAAGCCGTCCACGCTGCTGCTCAGCATATAGATGTCGGTGTAGAAGTACAGCGGCACGATGCAGCCGGTGCTCATCAGCATATCCTCGGCCATGTGCATCATCTCATAGCGCTTCTCGTTGTCGGTGCAGCCCTTGATGGTGCTGATCAGCACATCGAAGGTCTCAGCCCAGGTGCCGTTCTCCACCTTGATGTCGTAGCCCAGGCCGGTCAGGTCCAGGTTGTACATCTTCAGATCCTTGTGGCCGTCGCGGCCATACTGGATGTCGTTGTTGCCGGAGCCGCTGACCCACATATCCAGGAAGCAGATGGGGTCGTTGTAGTCGGCCAGCCAGCCGTTGCGGGCGATGGAGTAGTCGCCGTTCTTACGGGTGTTCAGGAAGGTGTTCCACTCCTGGTTCTCCAGATTCATGTTGATGCCCACAGAAGCCATAGCGGCCTGGAGGTACTCGCCGATGGCCTTGTGGCCCTCGCTGGTGTTGTACAGGTAGGTCAGGGTGGGGAAGTCGGTGAACTTGCCGCTGGCCTCGTCATAGGTGTAGTACTTCTTCAGGGTCTCCACGGCGGAGGCGAAGTTGGACTCCAGAGCGTCCGCGCTCACGTCATAGTAGCCGTCGTAGCTGCTGCTGGTGCCGGCGGTCTGATAGAACTGGGTGCCGTCGGGGTTGGTCATGCCCATAGCCACGAAGGAGGAGGCGGGCACCTGACCGGCCTGGCCGATCTCTTCCACGATATAGTTGCGGTCGAACAGCAGGGCGATGGCGTTGCGGATCTCGGCCTTAGCCTGCTCGGCCTCCACGCCGGTCAGATTGCTGGAGGCGGGCAGGATCTCCTCATTGATGTTCCAGCAGACATAGTAGGTGCCGATCTGGCCGGCCACCACGAACTCGTCGGGATAGGAGGTCTTCAGATTGGCGATCTCGTTGGTGGGCACGTCGTCAATGAGCAGCCAGGTGCCGTTCTGGAAGTTGGTGAGCATATTGTTGGCGTCATCGGACAGATAGAACTCGATCTTGTCCATCTTGATGGCGTCGGCGTCATGGTAGTTCTCGTTCTTCTCCAGGGTGATGACGCTGTTGTGATCCCAGCCGGTCATCTTGTAGGCGCCGTTGGAGACGTAAGTGGAGGGATCGGTGGCCCAGGCCTCGTTGGCCACCACGTCCTCACGCACGGGGAAGTAGGTGGGGAAGGCCAGCAGCTCATTCCAGTAAGCCACGGAGTTGGCCAGGGTGATCTCGATGGTCTTTTCGTCCACGGCCTTGCAGTTCAGCTTGGCGTCGGGGTTGACGAAATTGCCGGCGTCATCGGTCTCCCAGATGTCGGCGTAGCCGTCCACGACCTCGAACATATAGCCATAGTCGGCGGCCAGCTCGGTGCCGGCGGCGCGGTTCCAGGCGAACACGAAGTCGCTGGCGGTGACGGCCTGGCCGTCGGACCACTTCACGCCGTCCTTCAGGGTGTAGGTGTAGGTGACGGTGCCATCGTCGTTGATGACGCCCTCGGGCAGCTCAGCGGCGGCGTCAGGCACGATGACCAGATTGCCGTTGGCGTCCTGGGACCACTTGGCCAGGCCGGAGAACAGGTGGGACACCAGGGTAGCGCCGTCCACAGCGGAGTTCAGGGCGGGGTCGATGGTGTCGGGCTCGGAGGCGATACACACGGCGATGGAGCTGGAGCCGCCGTTGGCATCGGGCGCGCCGCTCTCGGTCACAGCGCCGCTGTTGTCGGGGGCCTTGCTCTCATTGGTCTGGCTATTGCTGCAGGCCGCCAGACTCAGCACCATAGCGGATGCCAGGAGCAGAGACAGAAACTTTTTCATTTACTATACTTCCTTCCTTTTTATTTTCGGGCATATTTTTCAAAATACGCAGCGCGTATGATGAAACAGGGTCAGTTTACCTCCGCCGTCCGGTGGCAGGCCACGAAGTGGCCCTTTTCCACCTCTTTGAAGGCGGGCATTTCCGCCGCGCACTGCTCGGTGGCGTACTGGCAGCGGGTGCGGAAGGGACAGCCGGAGGGTGCGTTGAGGGGGCTGGGGATGTCGCCGGACAGCACGATGCGCTGGTTGGCCCGGGCCGCCTTGGGGTCGGGCACCGGCACCGCCGACAGCAGGGACTTGGAGTAGGGATGCAGCGGCCGGTCATAGATCTCCGCCGCGTCCGCCAGCTCCACCATTTTGCCCAAATACATCACGGCAATGCGGTCGCTGATGTGGCGCACCACCAACAGGTCGTGGGCGATGAACAGATAGGTCAGGCCCAACTTGTCCTGGAGCTCGTCGAACATATTGATGACCTGGGCCTGGATGGACACATCCAGGGCGGACACCGGCTCGTCGCACACAATGAAGTCCGGATTCACCGCCAAAGCCCGGGCGATGCCGATGCGCTGGCGCTGGCCGCCGGAGAACTCGTGGGCATAGCGGGAGGCGTGTTCGCTGTTCAGACCCACATGGCCCATCAGCTCCAGGATGCGTTCCATCCGCTCCTGCTTGGTGGAGTACAGCTTATGGATGTCCAGCGGCTCACCGATAATGTCGGACACCGTCATGCGGGGATTCAGGGAGGAGTAGGGGTCCTGGAACACCATGGTGGCCTTTTTGCGGAACTCCTGGATGTCCGCCTTGGTTTCCAGCTTCTTGCCGTCGTACCAAATCTCGCCCGCGGTGGGCTTGTAGAGGTGGAGGATCGTCCTGCCCACAGTGGTCTTGCCGCAGCCCGACTCGCCCACCAGGCCCAAGGTCTCCCCCTTGTTGATGGAGAAGGACACGCCGTCCACCGCCTTCAGCGGCTTGGACTTGAACATCCCCATATTGATATTGAAATATTCCTTCAGATCCTTGACCTCGATCAGGGGCCGGTTCGCCTGCTCACTCATGGTTCGCGCCCCCTTCCAGCGTGATGGAACCGTCCTCCACGCCCTGCTTCACGTTCATCCAGCAGGCGGCGCGGTGGTCGTCGTTGAGCTGCATACTCTCGCAGCGCTCTTTGGTGCAGATCTTCATTGCCGCGTCGCACCGTGGGGCAAAGGGGCAGCCCGCCGGCATATTCAACAGGTCAATGGGGGTGCCGGTGATGGGGCGGAGCTTCTTCCCCGCCGTGTTGGCGGTGGGGATGGAGCGCATCAGGCCCTTGGTGTACTCGTGGCAGGGATTGTAGAAAATCTCATCGGCGGTGCCCTGCTCGCAGATGGAGCCGGCGTACATGACGATGACCTCGTCGCACATCTGGGCCACCACGCCCAAATCGTGGGTAATCATGATGATGGCCATGCCCAGCTCTTTTTGCAGCGAACCCATCAGCTCCAGAATCTGGGCCTGAATGGTCACATCCAAGGCGGTGGTGGGCTCATCGGCGATGAGGATGTCCGGCTCACAGGCCAGGGCCATGGCGATCATCACCCGCTGGCGCATACCGCCGGAGAACTCGAAGGGGTACTGCTTCATCCGCTTCTCCGGCTCGTTGACGTTCACCAGCCGGAGCATTTCCACCGCCCGGTCCCAGGCCTCCTTCTTGTTCCGGTCGGTGTGGAGCAGGATGGCCTCCATCAGCTGTCTGCCGATGGTGTAGGTGGGGTTCAGGGAGGTCATGGGGTCCTGAAAGATGATGGACACCTTATTGCCGCGGACAGTTTTCATCACCTTTTCCCCGGCGCCCACCAGCTCCTGCCCGTCCAGCTTGATGGAGCCAGACACGATTTTCCCGGTACCGGCCAAAATCTGCATGATGGAGTAAGCTGTGACGGATTTGCCGGAGCCGGACTCGCCCACGATGCCCAGCACCTTCCCCCGATCCAGGAAGAAGGATACGCCGTTGACTGCCTTCACCTCGCCCGCGTCGGTGAAAAAGGAGGTGTGCAGGTCTTTTACTTCTAACAGAGACATCATCGCACGCTCCTTTCCGTTAAGCGTTCAGTTTGGGGTCGAAGGCGTCCCGCAGGCCGTCGCCCAGGAGGTTGAGGGACAGCACGATCAGCGAGATCACGATGGCCGGGATGACCAGCCGGTATGGGTAAGAGTTGATGCCGTTCAGCGCGTCCGAGGCCAAGGAGCCCAGGGAGGGCATGGGGGCGTTGACGCCCAGGCCCAGGAAGGACAGATAGCTCTCGGTGAAGATGGCGCTGGGGATCTGCAGCGCGGTGGAGATGATGACCACGCTGATACAGTTGGGGATCAGGTGCTTGCGGATGATCCAGCTGCCCTTGGCCCCGGCGGCCTGGGCGGCCAGCACGTATTCCTGCTCCCGCAAAGAGAGGATCTGGCCGCGGATCAGCCGGGACATGGACACCCAGTACAGCAGGGCGAACACGATGAACAGACTGAGGATGTTGGTGCCGATCTTCTCAAACACCGTCCCGTCCAGTATCCCGTCGGGCAGGGCCGCCTTCAACACCGTGGCCAGCAGGATGACCATGAGCATATCGGGCAGGGAGTAGATCATGTCCACGATACGCATGATTACAAGATCTACTTTTCCGCCACAGTAGCCAGCCACCGAGCCCACCAAAATTCCGATGACCAGCACGATGATGCTGGCGAAGAAGCCCACCGACAGGGAGATGCGGGTGCCGTACACCACCCGGATGAAGTAGTCTCGGCCGGCGGCGTCGGTGCCAAACACGTGGGGGAACACCTTCTCCCCCGCGTCGATCATCTTCTGCTCCGTCTTGCCGTAGGTGAAGGGGGCCAGATTGTTGTAGGAGGCGTCCACCGGCTTGCCGGGAACCACGCCCAGCTGCTGGTCATAGGAGTAGGGCCAGAAGAAGGGCAGGGTGATGGAGGCCAGGGTGATGAGGACAATGGCCAGCAGGCTGACCGTAGCCACTTTGTTTTTCAGCAGGCGCTTCACGCCGTCCTTAAAGAAGGTGGACGACGGGCGCATCTGCACCATATATGCCTTGTCCTCCTCCGAGGCGGGCAGGAACGCGTCCACATCCACGTGGAGGCTGAATGGTTTTTTCATCTCGATCTCCCCCTTATTCCAGCGTGATCCTGGGATCGACCACTTTATAAAGGATGTCGCTCACCAGATTCATCACCACGATGAGCACGGCCAGCACGATGGTGGTGCCCATAATGAGGGGATAATCCCGTCCGGTGATGCTGCTGACGAAATAGCGGCCGATGCCGGGTACGGCGAAGATCTGCTCCACCACCAGGGAGCCGGTGACAATGTAGGCCAGCATAGGGCCCACATAGGTAATCACGGGGATCAGGGAGTTCTTCAGCGCGTGGCCGAAGATCACCCGCCAGCCGGACACGCCCTTGGCCCGGGCGGTGCGGATATAGTCCTGCCCCAGCACGTCCAGCATAGACGACCGGGTGAGCCGGGTGATATAGGCCGCCGGGTACAGGGCCAGGGTGATGACCGGCAGCACCAGCCCCGCCGGGCCGGCCTGGGCGGAGCCGTTGCCCGGGAACATGGCCAGCTTGACCACAAATACCACCATCAGCAGCGACCCCATGATAAACGACGGCATGGACACGAAGGCGGTGGTCACTACCATGATAACCCGGTCGATGATTTTATTGCGCCGCAGGGCGGCCACGGCCCCCAGCACCACCCCCGTCACCAGCGCGATGCCGGCGGCGATAAGGCCCAGCTTGATGGAGGTTTTCATACCCTCCACAATGATACTGGCCACGGTGCGCCCGCGCAGCTTGATGGAGGGGCCGAAGTCATGCCGGAGCACAATGTCGCCCAGATAGGTGAAGTACTGCTCCATCACCGGCTTATCCAAGCCATACTTGGCCTCCAGCGCGGCGGTAACTGCCGGCGAGGTGGCCTTTTCGCCTACGAAGGGGCTGCCCGGAACGGCCTGGCAGACAAAGAAGGTCACCGTGACGACCACCCACACCGTGAGGATGGCCAGCCCGATCCGCTTTAATATGTAGGACAGCATTTTTGTATTCATGTGCATCCCGCCTTTCGATTTCTCCATCTGGCCCTATTTTGAAAGCCCATTCTCTTTTGCTTGCAAAAGAGAATGGCAAGAGCCGGCCCTTGCCTCCAGACCGCCCAGCTGTCAAGCGTGTAGTTTCATAATTATTTGCCTATTCTATATCAAACGGGCGGAAAATGCAATTTCTTTTTTTAAAAATTTCAACAAATTTTTTGACGATCTGGAATCTCCTGGTCAAAGCATCGGAATTTCCCAGGTATTTGATCCCCTTTTCGTGCACTCTGCACCCTTGCGGAGGTTTCCTCCTTCCCGAGTGTTGATCTACAATAGTATAAATCCAATTTTCAAAGAATATCCTTCTTTCTTTTCTTTGCGTTCCATGGTAATCTAAGCGGGGCGCGTGATTGTTATGACCAATATGATGCTTGCTGCGATTCATTCCGCCAGCGGGGTTAAAGAAACATTGCGCAGTCTTGTTGACGAAATCGTTATTCCATAGAGAAGCTTATTATAATCAAGGCCGCTCCGAACGGAGCGGCCTTTTGAGCAGTTTCAATGCTCTGCAATATACACCTCAATATTCTGTTGAAGTTCAGGTAAACCACGGTATCACAGCACAAAAAGAGATGCTTGAAAAGGAAGGGCATACGATCATCCAAAATCCCATTTATTCCAACATGACACTCTTGATAGACAGTTTCCGTATACTCAAAGAATAGAGATACATGATCAACTCATAGATGACAATAAATGCTATCAATGTAATCACAAAAGCCTTAATGCTAAAGGTGTATTCGGGCGCATTTTCTATGTCAGCAAACACAACGGTCATCATGATTTTTAGCAGTCCGTACTGATAAACTGTGCCGATCGCAAAACCGATATATGAGATCGGCCTATATGCTCCAAGGATCGCGCGGCTGCAAGTGCTGTCCTCATACCCAAACACTCTCATCATAGCAATCGTTTTGGTGTTCCCCTTTACCACACTTGAGAGAGACAGAAACAATGTCATAAAAGCAAGGATCAGTCCTATCATTAAGATCATCCATGAAAATGTTTCCCTTGAAAGCTCATTCATAGACAATGACATTTGCACCATGGCCGAGAAGCAGAACGCCGAAAACGCGACAAAGAAAGCAAGCACCTTTTTGCTCTTTATCGTGCTGCTCGACAAGTCTTTCAAAAAAGGGGCGTCATTTGTATCCGCTTTCCTGCTCTTTGCCTTATACTCTCGCTTTTCACGGAGCAAATTCAACACGGGGTTTTTCATTTTCAAATAAGCATACAGCACGGATATGACGATAAAAGCAATCGTCGGTATACCCACTAAAAGAAACATCAACAGCGGGTGGAATTGCACATCAAACTTGGGGAAAAGCTCCTCTGCGTTTTGTACCTCATAGAAAGTAGGTAAATAGCAAAACGCCACTAAAAAACCCAAGGCGCAGCCGACAAGGACAGAAAGCCCGAACACCCAGAAATGTTTTGCTATGTTGATATTGGAATAGCCGAGCGCTTTGAGTATTCCCAGCTCCTTGCCGTGCGTATCTATGTAATTCTTCACGTAGAACAGAAGCATAATAGCAGACGTCGCTACCAAGCAGCCGCCCGTTACCCCTACCGTAGCCTTGCCCATTGATACATAAGCGTTATACATCGCAATACCGGCTTCGGTTGTAATCTCGCCTTCTATCGCGATCAGGTCAGTATTATAGTTCAGGAACAGGGTACAAACAAACACCGCGCAGCACGCGATAATTGATATTCCGAACAGTTTCATCGTATCTTTCAATCCTACGACCATAGCATTACCACCCAATCTCGTACGCGGTCTTTCGCGCGGCGTTGGTATAGACCTCGGCTATTCTGCCGCTGTTCATTTTGACCACCATATTTGCCATTTCCGCGATATTTACGTTATGCGTAACCATAACAATCGTAAAGCCGTATTCTCTGTGCAGCTTGCAAATATAGTCAAGGACTTGTCTGCCCGTCTGTTCATCAAGCGCACCCGTCGGCTCATCTAAAAATAGGACTTTCGGTTTTTTCGCAAGAGCGCGGGCTACGGATACCCTTTGCTGTTCGCCGCCCGAAAGTTCGCTGGGATGCTTTTTTATTTTATCTTCAAGCCCAACGGCTTTTATAATTTCCCTGTACCCCTTGTTATCGGCAAGGTCAGCACCCATTCTTACATTTTTTTCAACAGTCATATTGGGGAGCAGATAGTACTGTTGAAAGATAAAAGCGATGTTGTCTTTCCGGAACTTTGTGATATCCGTGTCGGAAAGCTCCGTAATGTCAACCGTATCATATTTGATACTGCCGCTATCGGGACGTTCAAGTCCCGATAAGCAATTCAAAAACGTAGATTTGCCCGATCCGGATGCACCCAAAATAACGGTAAAATCTCCGTCCGTAATTTGTAAATCAATCCCTCTCAATACTTCATTTCTGCCAGTGCCGCTGCCGTAGGATTTTTTTATGCTTGATACTTTAATCATTGTCCGATAGCTCCTTCTATTTCTTTTAATGTCCCTTTAAATACCTGTGTGATCATCTTGCTTATTTCATCAGCGGTAAACATACACATATTCGTTGCGCAAAGCACCGCTATACCATGTGTATAAATCCACAAGTGACGGTATAATTGTTCTGCCATGCCCTTTGACAAATTGTATCCGTTTTGAACGGACAGCAAAATATCCTCATAGCTGTTGTCAATAATGGGTAATACATTGGCAACCGAGGGCTTCTGTTCTTGCTGGAACATAAAGAGCAGTTGAAACAATTTCGGCTCTTTGATGGCAAACAAAATGTATTGTGTGCCTACCCCCTTAAAGGGCAATTCTTCTTCCAAGCCTCTTTTTATATATTCCGCATATATTGCTTTTGCCGCTTTTTTGATTTCTGTTTGCAATTCCTCCATATTTTGAAAAAGGCTGAATATCACTTTTGAGGAAGAATGGAGTTTTGCGCCAACCGCCCTTGCGGTAACGGCACTAAAACCCTCTTGCCGAGTTATATCCAAAGCCGCCTGTATGATTTGTTCCCTTGTGAATTTGAATTTTGGTGGCATAATTTCCTCCATTTAAGAAACGTACGTTGTGCAACTTGCGTTTCCTATTGTAAATCATTCTCCGCAAAAAGTCAATAGGCTTCTTGGCAACGAAACATTTTGATGCGGCCGGACTGAAAATTATGCTCTTCTGCTTGATAATTGGGCAGATATTTTCCACCCCATTTTTCGCTGTGCCCGCAGTGACCGCCGCGCCGGGCGGCATCCCGAGGCTGGCCCTGCAGAAGCTCCGCCCCATCTGAAAGGCCGTGCCGGAGGAGTCCCTTCGGCACGGCCTGGATTCTTTCTTTTGTACTTTTTGAAACAGACAGACTCGAAGAGCCCGCCCTCAAACATGTATTGTTGCTTTATTCTTCATCAGGAGCCTGCCCATCATGAGCCAGCCATTTGCACTCGGTGAGTTCCATGTGGTCAAAAACGGCCGTGAAGGACGAGTCCTCCGGGCTGCAGGCGTAAACGCCAAACGCGATCCTGCCCGCTCCCTCCCACATATGACACACCCGCATCTGCGAGAAATGCTCGCCATCCCGGGAGCACTCGATGCAGTAATCATCCTCCCGGCGGCTGAAGCGATACCACATGGTTTTCACCTGCGCCGGGATGGCGGTGGTAGCCCAGTCGGAATAGCCATGGTTGGTCACCACGCTGCCCAGGTGCTGGAACTCCTCGTTCTCATACTCCACAGACCCCTTGAGCCAGTTCTCGCTGTCCAGGTACATCACAATGCCGCACTGGTCGAAACGGTGGTGCGCGCCAGTGAAATCAGTTCTCACCACGAAAGAGAAAAACTTTTCATCCGTCTCCATTTGGAGGACAGGGGCGTTGTCGTTGCGGAAATGGTAATAGGTCCGCTGCCAGAGGTCGGTCCCCGGCATGGTGGTGATCTCAATTTTTCCATCCTGGATGGTATACTGCTTGGGCTCCCTGGTCCATTTCAAGTTGTTGATGTCAACATTCATATTGATTGCCTCCATGATTTCCACCAAAAGTTTTCTTTCCCTGCGCCAATTTCAACATGATATTTGGCAATGCCCAAATCCATTATGAAATCCGATTGTTGTCTCCCCACTCGCACAGAGCGTCCAAAATGGGAATCAATGATTTGCCCCGCTCCGTCAGGCTGTACTCCACCTTGGGCGGGATCTGGGGGTACTCCTCCCGGTGGACTAACTGATCCGCTTCCAGTTCCTTCAGCATGACGCTGAGCGTTTTGTAGGAAATGCCCCCGATATATTTTTTCATCTCATTGAACCGCACCACACCGAACTCCATCAGGGTATAGAGAATGGTCATTTTATATTTCCCATTGATGAGGGAGAGGGTATAGCTGAAACCCGTTTCGCTGAGACACTCCGAGGCAATGCATCGTTCGCTCATGTTACGCTTTCCTTTCGGTAAGTATCGCACTTTCATGTGCGTACTTGTCATCTTGTTGATTCATGCTAATATGATAATACGAGCCGCAGCCAAAGTCAAGGCGGCTGAAAAACGAAACAGGGAGCGTATATTTATGAGTAAGAAAATCGTAGTCATCACCGGAAGCCCCCGCAAAGACGGCAACAGTTTTGCCATGACGGACGCATTCATCCAGGCGGCGGAGGAGAAAGGCCACACCGTCACCCGCTTTGACGCGGCGATGAAGAAGGTGGGCGGCTGCCATGCCTGTGAGACCTGCTACAAAACTGGGAAAGCCTGCTCCTTTGACGATGATTTCAACACCATCGCCCCCGCCATTCTGGAGGCGGACGCCGTGGTGTTCACCATGCCGGTGTACTGGTACTCCATCCCGGCGCAGATCAAGGGCGTCATCGACCGGCTGTTCTCCTTTGTGGTGGGCGGTAAGGACATCGCGGGCAAGGAGTGTGCGGTAATCGCCTGCTGTGAGGAGGAGGATCTGTCCGTCATGGACGGCGTGCGCGTTCCCCTGGAGCGCTCCGCCGCGCTGATGAAGTGGAAAATGGTGGGCGAGGTGCTGGTTCCCGGCGTCCTGAATGTGGGCGACATCGAAAAGACGGACGGCTGCGCCCAGGCGACGGCGCTGGCAGACAAATTTTGAGCAGAGCGCGATATGACCAAAATTGATCCGGCGGCCAGGGCAGCGACGTGGCTGCGCTGGACGAAGGGGACGGCAATCTGCTCCGGGATCAGAACGATGCGCAGGTAATGCCCGCCCTTTTTATCTGCCTTGTTCATATCTCCTCCTTCCACATAATAAAAAATGGGGCATCCGATCTCACTGTGTGAATCGGATGCCCTGCCGCGTTTGTGGAAACCCCCAGATGATCGGCAGCGGCTCCGGCGAGAAAATTGTGCCCCACCTCGCGGCGGGCCTCTATGATGGCGCGCAGGTTCGGCTTACCGTCCAAATTGCCGTTGTACTTTTTCATCTTCAGTGGTACACTATAATCAAAACGGGCAAACAAATGATAGGAGGACAGAATATGGATCACTTTGATGAGATCGACTTGCAGGACTGCCCCTGCTGCGGCAACGTAGGGAGCATTGAGGAGGAGGGCGGCTGGTGTCTGTATGTCCAGTGCGGGTACTGCGGCGCCCACACGGCGGAACTCTCTTACAAAAACGAGGCCGAGCGCCAGGATGCCGCCCGGAAGGCGGCGGTAAACTGGAACCTCAGGAAGGTTATCTACCCTGGGCCCGGGGAGTGACAAACGGACGAAAGAGCGGAGAAAGTTTTGTTGCCCTGATTCCAAAAAACCTTATCAGCCTATCGTGGATGAACCGTCTCTACCCCGGCGCCTGCAACGCTCATCTCGGCACGGGACACCGCCTTTCACATGGCATTCGTGATTGGCGGTGTTTTTTTCGTGCTCCTCTGATGGCGATGTGGAATTAATATTCTTCCCAGAAACTTATTCCGCCCACTTCACACAATCTCCACAATTGCGTGCTATACTTGCCCCAAGGAGGCGGTGTGCAATGCTTCGCATTTTGATCGCGGAGGACGACCCGGATATCCAGGAGCTGCTGCAGGCCTATCTGTCGGAGGAAGGCTACGATACCATTCCGGCCATGGACGGCGAGCAGGCCCTGGAGCGGTTCCATGGGGGCCGGATCGACCTGGTGCTGCTGGATTTAATGATGCCCAGGCTGGACGGTTACGGCGTGTGCCGGGCCATCCGGGCGGAATCCGACGTGCCAATTATCATGCTCACCGCCCTGGACAGCGAGGCCCATCAGCTCAAAGGCTTCGACCTGCGTATTGACGACTACGTCACCAAACCCTTTTCCATGCCCGTCCTGCTGCGCAAGGTGGAGGCGGTGCTGCGCCGGACTACAGGCCAGAGCGGCGGCCGTCAGATCGTTTACCGGGATCTGCTCCTGGATTTGGACGGTTACACGGCTTACGTAGGCGGGGCAAAAATAGAGCTCACCCGCCGGGAGTTTGAGCTGCTCAAAAGCCTGCTCCAAAACCAAGGCCGGGTGCTGTCCCGGCAGACGCTGCTCAACCGGGTGTGGAGCTACGACTTCTACGGCGACGAGCGCATCGTGGACACCCATGTGAAAAACCTGCGCAAGAAGCTGGGCGGAGACTACATCGAAACCATACGAGGGGTGGGATACCGCATTGACCGCGAACATAAAGCATAGCCTGACGGCGAAAATATTCCTGACCACCTTTGTGCTGCTGTTTTCCGTGTGCGCCCTAACCTATGGCTTTATCGCCTGGGTGATGCCGCTGACCTACACGGCGGACCGGCAGCAGGCCCTGTCCCTTCGGATGGAGGAGCTGGCCCAAAAGCTGGAGGAGAGCTCTTTGGAGGACTGCGGCCCTTTGCTGGCCGCCTTCGCCACGGAAAACGATGCCCAGGTGAGTATACTTGACCCTTCCGGGAACTGCGTCAAAGGCAGCGAACCGGCGGGATTGGGCGAGGTTGGCGAGTGGGACGGTCTGAGTATCCAGAGCGGGGACGACGTGGAAATCGCCCTGTCCATCGCTGGGGCCGGCGATACCAGCGTAACCCAGGCCATCGGCCGGGGCTTCTTTTTCCCCGGCCTGCCCGGTGAATACGCGCTTCTCGTGGTGGGCAGCACCCGGGCCGCGAACCAGGCGGCGGAGGCCCTGGTACGGGTCTGGCCCTGGCTGGCGGCGGCAATCCTGCTGGTGTCCGTCCTCGCCGCATTGTTTTATGCCCGGTTCATCACCCGGCCCATCGTGGACATCAGCGCCATCTCCCAAAAACTGTCCGGGCTTGATTTCAGCTGGCGCTGCCGGGAGAACCGCTCCGACGAGATCGGCACCCTGGCCCGGAACTTGAACCAGCTCACTGACCGCCTGTCCGCCACCATGGCGGAGCTGCAAACGGCCAACACCGCCCTCCAGGCCGACATTGACCGGGAGCGGGAGCTGGACCAGGCCCGGCTGGACTTCTTTTCTGCGGCCTCCCATGAGCTGAAAACCCCCATCACCATCCTCAAGGGGCAGTTGGGCGGAATGCTGGACGGGGTGGGGCGGTACGCTGACCGGGACCGCTGGCTGGCCCGCAGCCTGGACGTGGCGGGCCGGATGGAGCGTTTAGTCCGGGAGCTGCTCACCGTCTCCCGGCTGGACCGGGAGGAGCCGCTGACCACAGCGAGGGTGGATCTGTCCGCCCTTGTTCAAGAATGTGTCCGGGAGTATGACGAATTCTTTGCGCAAAAGTCCCAGCACTGCACACTGGCCTTAGACATCAAAACATGGCTGGAGGGTGATCCGTCCCTGCTGAAAAAGGCGGTCTGTTCCCTGCTGTCCAACGCGGCGCTCTACTCGCCGGAGGGAGCGGCAGTGCACATTGCCGTTTCTCAGGGTGAAGATACCGCAGTGCTCTCTATAGAGAATGAGGGCGTGTATCTCGACCCGAGCACCATCCCCCGGCTGTTTGAGGCGTTTTACCGCCCCGACCCCTCCCGAAACCGGCAGACCGGGGGGAGCGGCCTGGGGCTGTACTTGGTTAAGACCATCGCCCAGCGCCATGGCGGGGACTGCGCTATCCGGAACACGGAGCGGGGAGTGGAAGCCAGGCTGACCCTGCCCATCTCCACACAAACCACACACAACCCATAAATAAACTCCACATTTCTCTGCTATGCTTGTCCCGACTCCAAACAGAAAGGACGAGCCTAGTTGATGAACATCCAAATATCCCATCTCACCATGACCTACCCCACGGGCAAAACCGCCCTGCGGGATGTGGGCCTGGAACTGAAAAGTCCCGCCCTCATCGGCCTTTTGGGGCCCAACGGGGCGGGTAAATCCACACTGATGAAGCTCCTGACGGCAAGCCTGCTGCCCACGGCGGGAACCATCGCCGTGGACGGCCAGCCCCTGGACAAGCAGGAGCGGCGGCTGAAGGCCAGCCTGGGCTATCTGCCCCAGTCCTTCGGGCTGTATGACGAGCTGACGGTGTGGCAGTTTCTGGACTATATGGCGGCGCTGAAGGGGATCCGTGACAGCAAACCCACCATCGAAGCCGCCATTTGCGCCACCAATCTGGAGGAAAAACGCAAGTCCCCCATCCGCGCCCTGTCCGGCGGACAGCGCCAGCGGGTGGGCATCGCCCAGGCCCTGCTGGGGGACCCGGAGCTGCTGATTTTGGACGAGCCCACCGTGGGCCTGGACCCAGAGGAGCGCATTGCCTTCCGCAACCTGTTCTCCCGGATGGCCCAGGAACGGCTGGTGCTGCTGTCCACCCACATCATTGAGGATGTGCAGTCGGTGTGCAATCAGCTCATTGTCATTCACCAGGGGAGCGTCCGCTTCATCGGAACGCCCTCCCAGCTCATCGCCATGGCGGAGGGGCACGTGGGGGTGTTCGACGAGACAGACCAGGCCCAGGAGGCTGGGCTGCACATCACCAGCCGGGTGAACACCGCCCGGGGCGTGGCCTGCCGCGCCGTGGCGGAAGCCCTGCCCGCCTTTGTGACCCGGACGGAACCCACCCTGGAGGACGCCTACCTCTACCTGATCTCCAAGGAGGGGGCACAATGAGCGCCCCGCGCCGGTTCCGCCTGGAGCTGGGGCGGCTGCTCCGGGGCCGTGTGACCTGGGCCGTCATCCTGCTCACTGTTCTGTCCCCGCTGGCGGGGCTCACCGTCTACCGCCCCATCGCCTCCAGCAGCGCCGGACAGTACGTCACCTCCATGCAGGGGATGTACCTGGCCAACCCCGCCCTGGCGGGCGGCCTCATCGGGGCCGTGGCCTTTGCCGTGCTCACCGCCTGGGATCTGGATCGGGTCAAACGGGGCGGCATGGAGGCGCTGACGGACGCGGTGGTCACACCCCTGTCCGCCGCCTGGACCCGGCTGGGGGCCCTGCTGTCCCTGTCCGCTCTTACTCAGGCCGTCACCATGCTGGCCTGGCTGCCCTGGACGGCCTACGCCCTGGGGGCGGTGTTTGACCTGGGAAGCTATTGCCTCATCTACATGGTCTTTATGTACGGCGCGCTCCCGCTGGCTGTCCTGCTGTCCGCCGCGGCGTACCAGTTTACCCGTCGGCTGGACCTGGCCCTGCTGATGAGCGCCGCCTTTGCGGCGCTCAGCCTTACTCTTTGGAGCATGAAGTGGCAGTTGTGCTGGCTGAACCCCGTGGTGCTGGACATATCCGACGACTTTTCCAACCACCGTGTGCTGGCCTCGGCGGCCTGGCTGCGCCTGACCTGGCTGGCGGCGCTGGCGGGGCTATGGGGGCTGAGCTATTTGTGCCTGCGGCGGTACGGCAAGGGGCCGCTGGGCTCCTTCCGGCAAAACGCCCGGCGGGTATACCGTCCCGCGCTGGCGACGGCCCTGCTGGTGTGCGCGGGGTTCCTGTACACGGGCCAGCCCTTCCTGGACCACAGCGAGCCGGAATTTGACTACAACTTTCTCATGCCCGACGAGTTTCTGGACACGGTGACCTGCTCCTCCCGGTATGCCGATGTGCGCCCGAACCCGGCCACTGGGCGGGTCTATGGCACCGCCGTCTATCAGCTCATTAACACCAGCGGGACACAGCAGGACATCCAGTTCCGGCTGAATCCGGGTTATGCCGTCACATCCGTCCGGGCCAACGGGGCCGACGTCCCCTATGTGCTTGGGACACGGGAAGCCATGAACCAGCGTGGTCTTGCCGTTACCCTGCCCGCCGATGAGGAGATCGAGCTGGCCATCGACTATGGCGGCTACCCCCAGGAGTGGAATACCGGCGGGATGGTCATGGGCGACAGGGAGATCAGCGATGCCTACATGGCGTTGGAAAATGAGGTGCTGGCCCCCATTCTGTACGATGTGCCGCAGACCGGGGACACCCTGCCCGCTGTCATCGATCTCACCCTTCCCGGCCAAATGACCCCCGTGCCCTTCGGGCCTGCGGAAGCGGAGCCCCTGCGGGACAATGGGGACGGCACCACCTGGCGCGTCCAGGATGAGGGCGGCAGCTCCATCATCTTTGCCGGGGACTATGTGCGTGAAGACATCTTGGCAGAGAATGCGGGGCTCACCGTCCAATTCTACTACTCCCAGAAGCACCAATTGATTATGGAGGCGGCGGACGCCGCCGGGTCGGTGCGCCGCGCCATTGAGTACTGCACCCAGCACATCGGGCCCCTGTCCTTCTACGGGGACGGCGTGTTCAAGCTCATCGAGAACCGGGGCGGCGGGGGTGGCTACGCCGCCAACGGAGCCAGCCTGGCCAATGAACTGGACTTCACCGCCCAAAATCTGGGGGACAGCTCCAAGGGCGGCGCGCCGGAAGAGGTGATGCTCCACGAGCTGATCCATCAGTGGTGGGGGCTGGGCAATATGTTCGACCCATATGACGAGGACGGCGCCTGGTCCGCCGAGGGGCTGACTTGCTACACCACCTACCGCATGGTCAAGGAGTTTTACGGCGAGGAGACCGCCCGGCGGGAGTACGTGGAGCGCTGGCGGGAGGACGTGGACAACTATTACAAGGACTTCTACGTCCGGCACCCGGAATACCTGGCCGCCCTTCCGGAACAGTATCAAGCGGACATCGCCAACAGCCTGCGCAGCGTGCGGCAGTACAGCGAGATGCCGCTGAAGATCCTGAAGGCGGAGGAGCTGGTGGGCGGCGAGGAGGCTATGGACGAGATCCTGTCCGGCCTGTTCAACCGGGAATTGGACTGGATGTACCCCTACCTGACCTACCAGGAATTTTTGGACGCCTGCGGGCTGACGGAGGAGGCGCTTACCCTTGATTAAACTGTTTCGGTACGAGCTGCGCAGGGTGCTGCTCAGCAAGCTGTTTTTCGTGGTGCTGCTGGTGTGCCTGGGCTTTGGCTGGCTGACCCTCACCACAGTGACCATCCGGGGGACGGCCCACACCGCCCCCTTCTCCCCCTGGAGCTTCGGGGACTATCTCAGCCGCCTGCTGCCCCTGCTGTGTCTGGGCGAGTTGTGCCTGGTCAGCGTGTTCACCTCCCGCCGGGAGCGGGCGGTTCAGATCATCACCCAAACCACCCCAATCAACCCGGGACGGTACGCGCTGATCCGCTGGGGGGCGGTGCTGGTGGGGACGCTGGCGCTATGGCTGTGTGTCATCGTCCTGGCGGTAGGCTTTTATGTGTCCCTGTTCGGGTGGCAGGACTACGGAGCGCTGGCCGCCCCTGCCCTGCTGACGCTGCTCCCGGCGGGGTTGTTCTGCCTGGGGTCGGGCTGGGCGCTGGGGCGGCGCGGCCCGGCGCTCATCTATTCCGTGATGGGGGCGGTGTTTCTGCTGTGCTGGCTGCCGCTGCCCCAAGAGCTGGCATTTTCCATGGGCAGCTTTTTTGCCCAGTATCCGTTGGATCAGTTGGACCCGGCGTTTTCCATGCCCATCGGCCTGGCGGGCGGCAGGTGCCTGTGGTTTGCCGCCGGGGCTGGACTGATTCTATATCAGCTGTTCCCAGCACGAAGGAATAAAAACACCCCCTGATCCGCAGCAAAAAACCGCTGATTTCTCACGAAATCAGCGGTTTTTCTGCGGCCCGATCTGCCAAGCCGCGCGAATTCTCCTGCAATCTCTCGTATGCTATGGTCAATTTTCAGCTGCAAGCCGCCATTCGTGAGATCACCGGCGCTTAGAACCATTAAACGGATATACCGATGCGCCCTCCGCGATTGCTTCATCCGAACTGGCTGGCGTACAGCTTATAGTAGAACCCTTTTTGAAGCATGAGCTCCTCGTGCGTCCCCTGCTCCACCACGTCGCCATGGTCTACCACCAGAATGTGGTCGGCGTTCTGGATGGTGGACAGCCGGTGGGCGATGACGAAGCAGGTCTTGCCCGCCATTAAGGAACGAATGGCCTTCTGCACCTGCCGCTCGGTGTTGGTGTCCACGTTGGAGGTGGCCTCATCCAGAATCAGCATATTGGTGTTGTACAGCATGGCCCGGGCGATGGTCAAGAGCTGCTTCTGGCCCTTGGAGATGTTGCCGCCGTCCTCACTGATGACGGTATGGTAGCCCTGGGGCAGGCGCATGATGTAATTATGGATGCGGGCGGCTTTAGCGGCGGCCACCACTTCCTCCATCGTCGCGTTCTCCTTGCCGTAGGCGATGTTATCGAAGATGGTCCCCCGGAACACCCAGGTGTCCTGAAGCACCATGGCGTAGCTCCGGCGCAGGGAGTCCATGGTGTAGGCCCGGTTCTCCGAGCCGTCTACATAGATGCAGCCCCCTTCCGGGTCGTAGAACCGCATGAGCAGGTTGATGATGGTAGTCTTGCCTGCCCCGGTGGGGCCTACGATGGCCACCGTCTGGCCCGGCTTGGCCTCAAAGTCCAGATGGTGCAGGATGGTTTTACCCGGGTCGTAGCCAAAGCTGACGTCCTCGGCCTTCACATGGCCCCGGCAGCTCTCCAACTCCAACCCGCCGTAGATGTCCTTGACCTCCTCGGGCTCGTCCAGCAGGCGGAACACCCGCTCGGATGCGGCCAGGGCGGAAAAGATCTCGTTAATGATGTTGGAAATCTCGTTGATGGGCCCGGAAAATTTCCGGGAGTAAAGCACAAAGGAGGAAATCTGCTCCAGCCCCACCACACGCAGCATATAGAGGATGGCGCCCCCCATGCCGATGGCGGCCAGGCCGAAGTTGGAGATCATGCCCACAGTGGGGCCCATGGTCATGCCCATGCCGTCCGCGTCACGGTACGCTTCGGCGGCGGCGCGGTTGATGCGGCTGAAATCCTCGCACACCCGATCCTCTTGGGCGTAAGCCAGGATGGTGCGCTGGCCAGTAAACATCTCCTCCGCGAAGCCGTTCATCGCCCCGTAGGCGGCGCTGCGGCGGGCGTAGAGGGGACGCGTCTTGCGGCCCATGTACCGGGTGAACAGGATGGACACCGGGATAGTGGCCGCCATGCACAGCACAAGAGGGATGGAGATGGCGCACATCATGGCAAAGCTGCCCGCCACCGTCACCGTGCTGGTGACGATCTGGATCACATCGGTGGACAGACTGGTGCATACCACGTCCACGTCATAGCTCACCCGGCTGATGATGTCGCCGGCCTGGTGGCGGTCAAAATACCCCACCGGCAGGGTCATCAGCTTATTAAATACGTCCCGGCGCATATTGCGGGCCACCCGGCGGCCCACCCGCATCATGCCGATGCTCACCAGAAAGCTCATCACGCTGCCCCCCGCGTAGCATCCCAGCATGAGCAGCGCATAATGGCCCACCAGCCCCATGTCCACATGGCCGGGGCCCAGCTTGTAGCCCTCCTCCACCACGCCGATGGCCTTTCCGGCAAACCGGGGGCCCAGCAGGTTGCCGGTGTTGCTCAGGAGGGTGCAGCCCAGGAACAGCAGCACCCACCAGCGGTATTCCATTAAGTAACGCAGGATGCGCCGCAGCGCTCCCTTGGCGTCCCGGGGCTTGGCCTTCACGCCGCCCCGGTCCCCCGGTCCCGGCATAGGAAATCCCTTCCTTTCCTAAAACAAATCGTTCCAGTTCGCTCAACGTATCGTGGCCGACGCAAAATCTAAAGTTCTTTTTGGCTACTTTTTCTTTCAATTATGGGGACGCTGGTTCAGCCTTAATCAATGTTGCGCGGTTTCAAGTATTTCCAACGTTCTGTTACCACTGTTGATAATGTTCAAGCAGTTTGAAACAGCTTCGATTGTGTACTAAGCTGTGTATCAGTCTAATGGAAACAAACTCCTTGATAAACTGGAATTTTACTTTTTTACAATGTAAAGCATTACCAATTGCGGCATTTCTACAATTCCGCCCGCAGTATTAATACACACCCTTATCTCGTTCAGATAATCATTTCTTGTGTTCTGCTCTAAAAGCTGTGTACTAGAATATGTGTTAACCAACGCCACATACTTGTCAGCATCATAAATATCTGTCCACCTGAATTCATGACACTCTGGCATACCAAAGTACCCGCCTGATTGTATCTGTTTTATACGTTTCTCCTTCGTCCATTTGATTCCTTCATTGTCAAAACCCAATGTTTCATTCGGAAGATACTTCTTCTTGATTTCGTTGAGTTCTCTAAAGATCCCAAAGTCATAA
The DNA here is from genome assembly GCA_029067025.1 of Oscillospiraceae bacterium. Classification (GTDB taxonomy): domain Bacteria; phylum Bacillota; class Clostridia; order Oscillospirales; family Oscillospiraceae; genus Enterenecus. The sequence goes on from JAIEFH010000163.1 coordinate 29,069, forward strand.
TATAACACAGATGACATCTGCCAAAAAACTGCCAGTGTACCTCCAGCGCGCAACATTCTCCATGCTTTTGGATACCCAACTTCACTGTCGATCCAATGAAATGCTGTTGCGGAATAAATTAAGTCATATGGCTTGTCAGAGGTATAATCCTCAAAATAGGAACAAGTCACCTTGATATTTTCTTTATTTGAGTACTTACTTCGCAAAAAATCCGTTTGTTTTTGACTCACTTCTATTAAATCAATACTATATGCGGCATTTTGTAAAAGCAAATCTGTTGCTTGCCCAGTTCCTGCACCGACTTCAAGAATATTGCATGTATTGTTAATACCAGAAAAGCTTAGAATCCTCTCATATAACTCTTGCGGGTATTTAGGACGTGCATATTCATAGTCGTTTATAACCTTAGAAAATGTATTCCTTAATGTTTCATTCAGTCCATTCAACATCACGTCACCTCAAATCAATCCATATATAATCTAAACCATAAATATCCCGTCCGTCAACAATTGATAGTCTTCTAATCTCTATGCTCATATGCTACCTATCCCTCCAACAACCTCATTACATTCCGATTTGTCGCTTTGTACCAAAACAAAGTACTTGTGTACTTTTTGTGTACCAAGCGCCGCCCGAACCCTTGAAACCGTTGCGCCGTAAGGGGTTCGGGCGGATGATACCTTTAACTTTCAAGAAAAAGTATGCCCCATCTGCACTTGATAGGTTTCCCGGTATGCGGGACAGCTCTCCATCAATTCCTCGTGCTTGCCGTAGCCCACGCATCTTCCATTGTCCATCACCAGGATGTGGGTCATGCCCATGATGGAGCTGACCCGCTGGGCAATCATGATGAGGGTGGAATCGGCATGATTTTGGCCGATGGCCCGGCGCATAGCGGCGTCGGTCTGATAATCCAGGGCGGAGGAGCTGTCGTCCAACACCAAAATTTCCGGGCGGGCGGCCAGAGCCCGGGCCACCAGCAGCCGCTGCTTCTGCCCGCCGGACAGATTGGCCCCGCGGATTTCCGCCTGATGGTCGGGGCCGTCCTCCAGCGCGTCAATGTACTCCGCCGCCATGGCGTCCTCAATGGCGGCGCGGAAAGCGGCGCCGTCTATGTCCCGGCCAAAGCGGACGTTCTCCCGCAGGGTGTCCTGGAATACCATGTCATTCTGGAAGCACACGCCAAACCGCCGCCGAAGCTCGTCCTTTTCATAGGTACGCACATCTTTGCCGTCCACGAACACGCCGCCGTCCTGGGTGTCGTAGAACCGCATGAGCAGAGAGATAATGGTGCTTTTGCCGCAGCCGGTGGGGCCGATGATGCCCAGGCTCTCCCCCCGCTTCAGCGCGAAGCTGATGTCGGTAAGCGCTTTTTCCCGCTCCTCCCCGGCAAATCCGGCGGCATCGGCGGAATCCTCCCCGTAGCTGAAGCTGACGTGTTCGAAGCGGATGAACTCATCCCCGGCGGGGGCGGGCGCGTCATCGGCAGATAAGGTGCGTTGATCCGTCTCCGTTTGAAGAACCTGGTCAATGCGGTCGGCGCTGGCTCCCGCGCGGCTCAGCGTCATAAAAATGCGGGACACGCCCATGACGCCCATGGTAATCATATTGAAGTAGGTCAGGAAGGCCAAAATCACGCCCGGCTCCATCACCCCGGCGTTCACCCGCCGCGCCCCAAACAGCACCACCAGGGTGAGACCCCCGTTGAGGCAAAGCTGCATAAAGGGAGATGGGATGGCCATCACCGTGCCGGCGGCGATGTCGCTGTCCGTCATATCGCGGTTGGCCTGGGCGAAGCGGCGCTTCTCATACTCCGTTTTGGACAGGGCCTTCACCACCCGGATGCCGGTGATGTTCTCCCGCATGACCCGCACCACCACGTCCAGCTTTTGCTGCACCTTACGGTACATGGGCAGGCCCTTGGCGGACACCGCCAGCACCACTGCGATCAGCACCGGCAGCATGGCCACCAGGATCATGGCCAGCGACGCGTCCATCACCAGTGAGACGCACACCCCACCAATGAGCAGCATGGGGGCCCGGACGCACAGGGTCTGGAGCTGCTGCGCGGCGGACTGGACGTTGTAGCTGTCGCTGGTCATCCGGCTGATAAGGGAGGGCAGGCCGAAGGCGTCAAACTGGCTGCCGGACAGGTTGGCGGTCTTGCGGAACAGCTCCTGACGGATGTCGTAGCTCACCCGGTGGGCGTTTTGGACACCCCGGCGATTGGCGGCGACGTTGAGCTGCCGGGTAAGGATGGCGGCGGCAAACATCAGCAATCCCCAGAATACCACCGGGCCCAATTGGCCCCGTGGCACCACTTTATCAATGATATGCTCCAAAATGTAGGGAAGCATCAGCTCGCTGATGGTAGCAAAGAGTTTAACGATGATAGATATGGTCACGGTTCTTTTATAACGCCCCATGGCCCGAAACAGCAGCCGCATAAACGATCCACCTTCGATTCCCAAAAGAAATGGCCCAGGTTCCTATGGTGCCTAACAAAATACAGGATAGCACACCGCCAACATTTTGTCAAAGCACCGAACGATTTCTTTTGGCGTTTTATCGGCCATGCGGCAAAGCGCCTAACAGAAATTGGTGAAGGATTTTCCCCGTCACCAGGGCCTCTACGGTGCCCCCACCGCCGTCCGGCAGCATCGGATCGCCTCCATAAAATTGAGGTCGTAGAGGCGGATCAGGGCGGCGGCAAAGACAAAAAGGCTGGCCCAGAGGTTCATTCCCGCGGACTTTTGCGCGGCCGGATCCTCCCCCTGGGAAGCATCCCGGCAGGTTCGGAGGGCCAGGCAGAAGAAGAACCCCAGCGCGCTCACCACCAGCACCGACGCGCTGAGCCTGATGGGA
>JAIEFH010000164.1 GCA_029067025.1 Oscillospiraceae bacterium
GCGGTGGTGGGCACCGGCCGCAGCGACTTCCCCAACCAGATCAACAATGTATTGGCCTTCCCCGGGGTGTTCCGGGGGGCCTTCGACGTGCGTGCCAGCGACATCAACGAGGCGATGAAGCACGCCGCCGTCCGCGCCCTGGCGGGGCTGGTGGGGGAGGACGAGCTGTCCCCGGACTACATCATCCCCGCCGCCTTTGACGAACGGGTGTGCCCCGCCGTGGCGGCGGCGGTGGCCCAGGCGGCAAGGGACAGCGGCGCGGCGCGCGTGTGAGGGACGGTGCGAGATGAAGCTGACCATTGATTTTGGAAATCCGATGTTTGATGAGGAGACGGCAGGCGCGCTGACGCTGAGCGACCTGGATGATTTTTACGTTTCGGCAAGCGAACTTGACAGGCTGAACCTGTTTTTTGAGCTGGAGGCGACGTTCCACCGGTATCTGGACGCCGGGAAAAACAGGCTGGCGGCGCATCTTGCGTATTTGACCGCGTATTATTTGTTTACGCCCCTGACGCCGCCCGCCTCCTGCGCGCTGGCCCTGCACTACATCAGGGAAGCGCTCAGGCTGGCTCCATGCCCGGAATATCAGACCTGGCTGGAGCTGATTGAAAAGGGAAATTGACGCCCGGCGCACAAAAAGGGCCCCGCTTTGCCAGAATATTTTGTAAAATTCGTTTTTGCAATTTTTTAATCCAGGACTTGCAAAACTGCCCCCGGTGGTGTAAAATACTGTATCGCATTAAAGTAATCACTTTCAAGGAAGAAAGGATGTTGACAACGATGTCTATCAAAAACGCTTACCTGCTGTCCGTGCTGGAGAATCTGAAGGTCAAGAGCGCCCATGAGCCCGAGTTCCTCCAGGCCGTGGAAGAGGTGCTGGAGTCCCTGGAGCCCGTGGTGAAGGCCGACCCCCGCTATGAGCAGCAAAACATCATCGGCCGCATCGTGGAGCCCGAGCGCGTGGTCATGTTCCGGGTGCCCTGGGTGGACGATTCCGGCAAGGTGCAGGTGAACCGGGGCTACCGCGTCCAGTTCAACTCCGCCATCGGCCCCTATAAGGGCGGCCTGCGGTTCCATCCCACCGTCAACCTGTCCGTCATCAAGTTCCTGGGCTTCGAGCAGATCTTCAAGAACTCCCTGACCACCCTGCCCATGGGCGGCGGCAAGGGCGGTTCCGACTTCGACCCCAAGGGCAAGAGCGACGGCGAGGTCATGCGTTTCTGCCAGTCCTTCATGACCGAGCTCCAGCGCCACATCGGCCCGGATACCGACGTGCCCGCCGGCGACATCGGCGTGGGCGCCCGTGAGATCGGCTTCATGTTCGGCCAGTACAAGAAGATCCGAGACGAGTTCACCGGCGTGCTCACCGGCAAGGGCCTGAGCTACGGCGGCTCCCTGGCCCGCACCGAGGCCACCGGCTTCGGCCTGTGCTACTTCGCCGACGCCCAGCTCCGGGACAACGGCAAGTCCTTCGAGGGCAAGCGCGTGGTCATTTCCGGCTCCGGCAACGTGGCTATCTACGCCAACCAGAAGGCCACCCAGTTGGGCGGCAAGGTGGTCGCCATGTCCGACTCCAACGGCTATATCGTGGACGAGAACGGCATCGACTACAAGGTGATCCAGCAGATCAAGGAGGTCAAGCGCGACCGCATCAAGACCTACCTGGACTACGTGCCCACCGCCAAGTACGTGGAGGGCTGCTCCGGCATCTGGACGGTGCCCTGCGACATCGCCCTGCCCTGCGCCACCCAGAACGAGATCGGCGAGGAGTCCGCCAACACCCTGATCGCCAACGGCTGTATCGGCGTGTTTGAGGGCGCCAATATGCCCTCCACCCCCGGCGCCATTGCCGCCTATCAGGCCGCGGGCATCCTGTTTGCCCCCGCCAAGGCGTCCAACGCCGGCGGCGTGGCCACCTCCGGCCTGGAGATGAGCCAGAACAGCGAGCGTCTGAGCTGGACCTTTGAGGAGGTCGACGCCAAGCTGAAGGGCATCATGGAGGGTATTTACGCCGCCTGTGCCGCCGCCGCCGAGAAGTACGGCATGAAGGGCAACATCCAGGCCGGCGCCAACATCGCCGGGTTCCTGAAGGTTGCGGACGCCATGCTGTGGCAGGGCATCTAAAATAAGAACAAAAAATCCCCCGCCGGAGTTTCCGGCGGGGGATTCTTTATTATGTACCTAATTCGCTTTTTCGTTTCCGCAGATCATCCGGCAAATTTCAACTTATTCGCCAGCATTTAACATGGCATATACATAGGTATCTTTCCAGATCGGCTTCTCATTTTCGTCTTTCCAGAAATATACATTTCTCTTGAAATGGGCTTCGCGCTGAAACCCCAACGCTTCAAGCAATTTCCAGGAACGCTTGTTTTCGGGGTCGCATTCCCCATAGATCCTGTGGATACCATTTGATAATGCCTGTTGGATCAAGGCTTTGCAGCTTTCGGCGGCATAGCCGTGTCCCCAATAATTCCGATTAAATACATAACCAATTTCCAGCGAGTCAAATTCACGTTTTCCCATATATACATTACCAATCATTTTGTGGGAATCCTTTAACTCGACCGCAACCATTTCATCTGTCCCAATGCGCCATTCAAGATTTTCCTTTGTCTCGTCAAGGGTCATGGCTTTATATGGTTCATATTTCACAACTTCCGCATCAGATAAATATTCAAATAAGTCCTGCAAGTCCTCCTTTTTGTATCTTCTTAAAATCAAACGTTCTGTTTCTGCTATGACCATTTTGCTCTCCTTTATTCTGTATCAGAAACTCAAAATTGAATTGGAGCCTTTATATCTCCTCTTCCAACTCGAATTCCGGCCCGAATTCCAGGGTGGCCGGTTCCCTGACCCCTTGCAGCTCCGGCTCCAGGGCTGGGGTCGGCTTCAAGGTCGTGCACCGGCCGTTCAGGCTGCCGCCGTCCTCCACCACCAGGGAGGCGGTGGTAACATCGCCGTCCAGGCTGCCGGTAGGCTCCAGCTTCATGTGCTCCCGTGCGTAGACATTGCCCTCCACACGGCCCGCCAACCGAACCACGTCCGCCGTGATGGGGCCGCGAACCAGCCCGGACTCCGCCACGATCACCGCGCCGGTCAGATCGAACTCGCCCTCGACCACGCCCTCGACCTGAACCACACCCTCACCTTGAATCGTGCCGGTGACAGTAATGCCCTGGGCAATGACCGTGCTGCCGGCCCGCACGGGGGCGGGCGCGCTCACCGGCTTCTCTTCCGGAAGCGCCGGAACCTCTACCCGGGGCTCAGCCTTTTGCATTCCAAAGAAACCCATCATGATCTCACCTTTCCTCAAAAGAACCGAACCGGTCACGCGCGGACCGCCCAGCGCTTCTTTCGTGATGACCATACTTTACCACAGTGGGTCTCAGATTTCAACCCTGAATGTCCACTGCTTTTGTCGAAAGGGAACAGTCTCTCACCGCTCCACCAGGCGGCCCCGGAACAAAATGATGGCCAGCGCCAGCACCGCCGCCGCCCACACCGACACCCACAGCAGATGCTCGGGCAGAGCGGCCCAATTTCCTGCCAGCGCGGCTCTGGCCCCGTCTGCCCCGTGGGCAAAGGGGAGAAGGTAGGCGAAGGTTTTGAATCCCCCCCCGATCAGGGATAGGTCAAACCAGATGCCGGCCAGGAACGCCGTCACGTTGGTCAGCAGGGCCCCGCACATACCGCCCACCTGCTTGTCGTTGAACAGTGTGCCGCACAGCAGGCCCAGGGCGATAAACAACAGCGCGGAGGGAATCAGCGACGCCACTACAGCCAGCAGATTCCAGCTCAGCGGCAGACCCAGGGCCACCGCCGCCGCCAGGCAGATGACGCTCTGCCCCACCGCCATGGGCAGCAGGGGCAGCAGGTAGCCCAGCAGGAAGTCTGCCGCCGTCATAGGGGAGGCCGCCAGCCGGGCCAAGAAGGCGGAGGAGCGGTCCTTGGCGAGGAGCATTCCGGAAAAGAGCGCCATAAAGGTCAGCCCAAACAGGGCGATGCCCGGGGCCAGGGTGTCCAGCTCAAAAATAGACACGGGGACGTTGCGCTGGATCACGGTCATCAGCAGCAGGAGCGCCAGGGGGAACCCCAGCCCGAAAAACAGGGTCAGGGGATCCCGGAACAGCTCCTTCATGTTTCGCTTGGCAAACGCTCTCACTCTCATGATGCCGCCTCCTCTCCCGCCAGCGCCACAAAGGCGTCCTCAAAGTTGTCGCAGCCCGCCAGGGCCTCCAGCTCCTGGGCGGTTCCAACCGCCCGGAGACGGCCCGCGTTCATAATGCCGATGCGATCCGCCAAAGACTCCGCCTCCTCTAAGTAATGGGTGGTCAAAATGATGGTGGTGTGTCCCTTCAGCCCCCGGATCACCCCCCACAGCTCCCGCCGGGCCAGCACGTCCAGGCCCAGGGTGGGTTCGTCCAGAAACAGCACCTCCGGCTGGGACACCAGCGCCATGGCGATGGACAGCCGCCGCTGCCAGCCGCCGGACAGGGTCTTGGCCCGCTGCTTTGCCCACTGGGTGAGGCCGAGCTGTTCCATCACCTGGGCGGCCCGCTCTTTGGGGCGGCCGTAGATGCCCGCCATCAGCTCTAAATTTTCCGCCACGGTGAGCCCCAGGGCCACTGCCGTCTCCTGGGGCGAGACCGCTAAAATCTCCTTGGCCTGGTGGCTTTGGGTGCGGACGCTGTGTCCCATGAGCTGGGCGTCCCCCTCGGTGGGAACGGTGAGGCAGGAC
>JAIEFH010000165.1 GCA_029067025.1 Oscillospiraceae bacterium
CCCTCATCGACAACGGCCGCCGGGGCCGGGCCGTCACCGGCGCCAACAACCGGGCCCTCAAGTCCCTCAGCGACCTTTTGAAGGGCAAGCAGGGCCGCTTCCGCCAGAACCTGCTGGGCAAGCGCGTGGACTACTCCGGCCGCTCCGTCATCGTGGTCGGCCCCGAGCTGAAAATCTACCAGTGTGGCGTGCCCAAGGAGATGGCCATTGAGCTGTTCCGGCCCTTCGTCATGAAGAAGCTGGTGGAGAGCGGCATCAGCAACATCAAGGCCGCCAAGAAGGAAGTGGACAAGGGCTCCCCCGCCGTGTGGGACGCCCTGGAGTCCGTCATCAAGGAGCACCCCGTCATGCTCAACCGCGCGCCGACGCTCCACCGCCTGGGCATCCAGGCCTTCGAGCCGGTGCTGGTGGAGGGCCGGGCCATGAAGCTCCACCCCCTGGTGTGTACCGCCTTCAACGCCGACTTCGACGGCGACCAGATGGCCATTCACGTCCCCCTGTCCGCCGAGGCCCAGGCTGAGGCCCGCATCCTGATGCTGGCCGCCAACAACCTGCTGAAACCCTCCGACGGCGGCCCCGTCACCGTCCCCACCCAGGACATGGTGCTGGGCTCCTACTACCTGACCTATGAGCGGGATCCCGCCTACGACCCCGACTTCGCCTACCAGACCACCGCTGACGCCGCCAAGGCCCTGGCCGACGGCGCGGTGATGGAGAATGACCGCGTGTGGATCTGGGACGAGGAAAACAGCCGCTGGTACCGCACCACCCCCGCCCTGTGCGCCGAAGCCAAGGACGGAAAGGCCCGGGAGGTATACAGCGTCTTTGGCGACGACAACGAGGCCCAACTGGCCTACGCCGAGGGCGTCCTGGAGCTGCACGAGCCCATCCTGGTCCGCCGCTCCGCCGAGATCGACGGTGAGGTGCGCCACAAGCTGGTGCGCACCACCGTGGGCCGCCTGCTCTTCAACGAGGGTATCCCCCAGGATCTGGACTTTGTGGATCGCTCTGATCCCGAGCAGGTCTTTGAGCCGGAGATCAACTTTATGTGCGGCAAGAAGCAGCTGGGCAAGATCGTGGACCGCTGCATCGCCAAGCACGGCTTCACCCGCTCCGCCGAGGTGCTGGACACCATCAAGGCCCGGGGCTACAAGTTCTCCACCCGGGGCGCGCTCACCGTGGCCATCGCGGACATGACCGTCCCCGACGAGAAAAAGGACCTCATCTCCGCCACCGAGAAGGAGATCGTCAAGATCGAGAACCAGTACAAGCGGGGCTTCCTCACCAACGACGAGCGCTACCGCCTGGTGGTGTCCGCCTGGGAAAAGACCACCAACGACGTGTCCGACGCCCTCCAGCGGAGCATGGACAAATACAATCCCATCTTCATGATGGCCGACTCCGGCGCCCGTGGTTCCCAGGCCCAGATCCGTCAGCTGGCCGGTATGCGCGGCCTGATGGCCGACACCGCCGGACGCACCATCGAGATTCCCATCAAGGCCAACTTCCGTGAGGGCCTGTCCGTGCTGGAGTACTTCATCTCCTCCAGGGGCGCCCGGAAGGGCATGGCCGACACCGCCCTGCGTACCGCCGACTCCGGTTACCTGACCCGCCGCCTGGTGGACGTGTCCCAGGAGGTCATCATCCGGGAGGAGGACTGCGGCACCGACGACGGCATCACCGTGTCCGAGATCGGCGAGAACGGCCAGGTCATCGAGCCGCTGGTGGAGCGCCTGCGGGGCCGCTACCTGACGGACGACTTCAAGGATCCCAAGACCGGCGAGGTGCTGGTCAGCCGCGATACTCTGGTGGACGGCGACCTGGCGGCTTTCATTGAGAAGAAGCTCGTGGAGCAGGCGCAGGCCGAGGGCGACCCCGACCGCAAGCCGTCCATCCGGGTGCGCTCCGTGCTCACCTGTGAGGCTCACTCCGGCGTGTGCGCCAAGTGCTATGGCATGAACCTGGCCTTCAGCGAGCCCGTGGGCCAGGGCGAGGCCGTAGGCATCATCGCCGCCCAGTCCATCGGCGAACCGGGCACCCAGCGGACCATGCGGACCTTCCACACCGGCGGCGTGGCCGGCGGCGACATCACCCAGGGTC
>JAIEFH010000166.1 GCA_029067025.1 Oscillospiraceae bacterium
TCAGATGTGGATACGAGACAGTCCCAACCCCGTGCCCTCCCCTGCGCACGCGGAGCCCATCGAATCTCCTGAGATCCCCCTGGATGAGCTGCCCGAGGAGCCTGTGGAAATCGACGAGCCCGAGATCCCCCTGGAGGAGCTGCCCGAGATCATCGACATCGACGACCCGGACGTGCCCCTGAGCGACGTGCCCCAGACCGGCGACATCTCGTTCCTGTGGTATGGCGCTGTCGTCGTGTCTGTCATGGGTCTGGTGGGCCTGAGCCTGCTGGAGCGCAAGAAGCGTCAGGAGGGCCAGGAGAGCTAAAACCATCATCACGGCGAAAGCCAAGGCAAATCTCAACAGAGGCGGGGCCCTTCGGAGCCCCGCCTCTCTTAATCGTGCGGAAGGGTGAACGGACATGAAAGGGAAGTGGATCAAAGCGCTGAAAATCGTGCTGGCGGTGATTTTGGCGGTGGGGCTGTCGGTGGTGCTCTGCCGTCAGATGGAATACGCCAACGGCGCGGCGGACTACAATGAGGCGGCGGAGCTGGCGGGCGTGCCGAAGTCCCTGCCCAGCGCGGCCCCTGCCGTGACGGCCGCTCCCGGCGGATCCTCCGCCCCGGAGCCCGCCGAAGAGCCAGACCCGGCCCTGGCCCTGCTGGCGCAGGTGGATCTGGCGGCTTTGCAGGCGGTCAACGGTGAGGTCAAGGGCTGGATCTGCATCCCGGACACGGAGCTGTCCTATCCGCTGATGCTGGGGACGGACAACCAGTACTATCTCAACCACACCTGGCAGAGGAACCGCAATGGTGTGGGGGCGATTTTCCTGGACTACCGGGCCAGCGCTGATTTTACGGACTTCTACACGCTGATCTACGGGCATCGGATGAACGATACGTCCATGTTTGGCAGCATCGCGCGGTACAAAAACGTGGAGTATTGGCAGGCGCATCCCAGCGTCTACATTATCTGCGAGGACGGCGTAAAGCGCTACGACATCTTCTCTGCTTTCGAGACAGACGTGTACAGCGATGTCTAGGTTCGAACCACAACCGTAGCCACTCAGCCACGGTGTATTTGCCGCTGCGGACTACATCGATCTTTACATTTTCCTCGAGGGCACGTGCGAGCTTTTCTTTGCACTCCTTCCGCTTGCAAATATTGCCTTCGCCGTTTGCTCTTTTCTTGGCCGCAGCTATTCACCTCCGTATTTTATGTTGCCGTCATTTTTATCCCATGCACTCAATCATCATCCTGACCCCCAGTCGAAAGCCCAGGATGAAATTTTCAAGCGCCGTGATGCTGTCAATCTCATGCTGTGACCTGATGAGCTTTGTGAGGATCGTTTGCCCAGCTTCGTCGAGCTGCTCTGTGAGCCGGCCCTTTGCTTTTGCGGTTTGTGGTTCTGTTTTCTTATTGCGCGTCGTCCGCCGACCAGTATAAGTAGTACGTTTCGTTGGACCCAAAGTAATCTAAACCCCAGCTTTTCTGTGCGGCCGTTTGCGGCTTGACAGAGAAAATAAATGACGATAAGATATTACAAATAGTATGTTTTTCAACGGGAGGTGAGCGCCGAATGAATATCACGCGAAAATGGCTCGTCCTATGCGCCGCCGCACTGGCCGCGCTGGCTCCCCTGCTGATCGCGGCCTACCTGCTGTTCTGGAGTCCCGCCGACATCTCCGCCAGCCGGACGGGAAACCAGCGGGTGTTCGGCGCCACCTACATGACCATGAACAATCCCTATTATCAGGTGCTGGACGCCCAAATGCGGGCGGATATTGAGGCCCGTGGGGACGTGCTGCTCACCCGGGATGCCGCCATGGATCAGGACCGGCAGAACCAGGAAATCAAAGAGCTTATCGACGCGGGGGTGTCCGCCATTTTTCTCACCCCGGTGGAGTGGGACACCTCCAAGGAGGGGTTAGAGATCGCGGCGGCGGCGGGTGTACCCGTCATCGTGGTGGATGCCCCGGTGCGGGATTGGTCGCTGGCCGCCTGCTCCGTCCTGTCGGACAACTACCAGGCCGGGGTGCTGTGCGCGCAGCATCTGCTGGCCGTCCGGGACAGCGCTAAGATCCTCCTGCTGGAGCACATTACCGCCCGCTCAGGGGCGGAGCGCATCCAGGGCTTCATCGACACCATCGCGGGACACGAGGGCTTTGAAATTCTGGGCTCCGGCGAGTCCGACGGGCAGATCGAAAACGCCATGCCGGTGATGGAGGAACTGCTGCGGCAGTATCCCGACGCCGATACCCTGATGGCGCTGAACGACCCCAGCGCCTTCGGCGGGCTGGCCGCCATCCAGGGGGCTGGGTTGTCCGAGCGCTTCCTGGTGTACAGCGTGGACGGCTCCCCCGAGGCCAAGGCGTTAATCAGCGACCAGCTCCTCACCGCCACCTGCGCCCAGTTCCCCTACAAAATCGCCGGGGAAGCGGTGGCGCAGGCGTATCTGGCCGTGGATGGCGGGTGCGAACAGCACGAGGTCATTGTCCCTGTGGAGCTGCTGACGGAGGACAATGTGGGACGCTACGGAACGGACGGGTGGCAGTGATGAAAAACGAAAAGGAATTGAGCACCATTGCTGTCGTGATGTTTGCGCTGAACTTCTCCATCATCCTTTTTTACTCCCTGATCTGCGTGGCTACCACCTTCCGGCTGTGCCAATCCTTCAGCGCCTACGACTTTCTGTCCTCTGTGCGGCAGGTGCCCCGGTATCCCTGGCAGATGCCGGTTCAGTCGCTTAGCCTGTACGCCCTGCTGTGCGCGGTGAGCGTCCTCAAAAACCTCCGCCCCACGGAACGGTTCCCCCTGCGCGTTGCCATCTGCGTGGCGGAGATCGCGCTGTGCATGGGGATCATTGCCTCGCTGGATTTCTACTACAGCGGCATCGCCCTGCTGGTGCTGGCTGATTTGGTCCACTACGTCCGAAACGGCAAAATGCGGCTGTGCTTCATCGTGGTGCTCAGCCTGCTGTTCGCCTTCGGGCGGTACGAGATCGTGGCCCACTCCACCGGGCGCATCGCGTTTACCGCCTACCTCAGCTATTACGACCAGACCGCCCAGGGCTGGTTCACCGGCCTGGAGAGCCTGATGGTGTGCTGCAACATCCTGCTGTTTGTGCTGTTCATGATCCTGCTGTTCACCGGGCAGAAGGAGGAAAACGCCCGCATCCGCAAGCTGAACGAGCAGCTCAACCAGGCCAACGACCAGCTCCGGGACTACGCGGTGAACATGGAGCGCATGACGGAAATGCGGGAGCGCAACCGGCTGGCACGGGAGATCCATGACACCCTGGGCCACACCCTCACCGGCATCATCATGGGGGCGGACGCGGGGCTGGCCCTGTTTGACGCCGCCCCGGAGGAATCTAAGAAACGCATTCAGGTGGTGGCCCAGTCCGCCCGGGACGGGCTCACCGACGTGCGCCGGTCCATCAAGGCCCTGCGGCCCGACGCGCTGGAGCGTTCCTCCCTGGCGGAGGCGCTGGAGGGGCTGGTGGAGAATTTCCACCTGACCACCTCCGCTGAGATCGACTACAGCCAGGAGGCGGGGCCGCTGGAATTTGCCGCAGACGAGGAGGATACCCTGTACCGGGTGGTGCAGGAGGGCATGACCAACGCCGTCCGCCACGGCCACGCCGACCGCATCGCCATCCGGCTCACACGAGCGGGGGATGTGGTTACTGTCAGCGTCCGGGACAACGGCTCCGGGAGCGGGAAAACGGAAGAAGGCTTCGGCCTGCGCCATATGCGGGAGCGGCTGGATATGCTGGGCGGCTCCTTTACCTACGGGAATTTGAGCAAAGAGGCGGCGGACGGGTACACGGGCTTTTTCATTACCGTGGATCTGCCCGTCCGAAGCGGAAAGGGGGAATAAGCTGTGATCAAGGTGCTGATCGTGGACGACCAGGAGCTGTTCCGGGAGAGCTTGAAGGTGGTGCTCAGCGTCAGCGGGAACATCCAGGTGGCGGACGCGGTGTCCGGCGTAACCCAGGCGCTGAAAAGCGCGGCCCAAAACCGCCCCGACGTGGTGCTCATGGACATCCGTATGCCTGGGATGGACGGCGTGGAGGGCACCCGGCTGTTCAAGGAGCGCTGGCCTGATGTGAAGGTCATCGTGCTGACCACCTTTGACGATGACGAGTACGTATTCGGCGCGCTGAAGAACGGGGCCAGCGGCTACTTATTGAAGGGGAGCAGCATCTCCGAGCTGTCCGAGGCCATCCAGATCGCCCACAGCGGCGGGGCCATGATTAACCCCACCGTGGCCACCAAGGTGATCCACCAGTTTTCCAACATGGCCAAGGGCTCCTCCCGGCTCCAGGTGGATGAGGAGGCCGCCCGGGACATCAGCCGCAGCGAGTGGCAGATCATCCGCACTGTGGGCAGCGGGATGTCCAACAAGGAGATTGCCCAGGAGCTGTGCCTGTCCGAGGGGACGGTGCGCAACTCCATCAGCAACATCCTGTTTAAGCTGAACCTGCGGGACCGCACCCAGCTGGCCATCTGGGCGGTGCAGACCGGCGCGGTGGATCGTCCGTTATGAGGGGCGGTATACGGAAACGGGCCGGGGCGCTGCTGCTGGCCCTGGCGCTGTGTTTGGGGTTGATCGGGTGCGCCGGGAGCGGAGAAACGGTGCTCACCATCGGCGTGTACGCCGGCAGCTATTGGGATACCCCCAACGGGGACTGCTACCAGATCCTGGATCATGCTATCGCCCTGTTTGAGGCGGAGCACCCCGGTGTGCGGGTGGAGTACGTCAGCGGCATTCCCACCGACGCCTACAGTGAGTGGCTGGCGGAGCAGATTTTGAAGGGCACTGAGCCGGACTTGTATTTTGTGCTTCCCGAAGATTTCGACTTGCTGGTGTCCTCCGGCGCGCTGGCAAATTTAGATGGGCGCATGGCCGCCGACCCGGCGTTTGACCCCTCTCTCTATTATGAGCCCTGCCTGCGCTCCGGTCAGGCAAACGGCAGCCAGTATGCCCTGCCCCACGAGAGCGTCCCCACCATTATGTTTGTCAACAAGACCCTGCTGGAGGAAAACGGCATCCAAATGCCGGGCAACGACTGGACCTGGGATGAATTTTACGACATCTGCGACCAGGTCACCAACGTGGACAGCCGTCAGTTCGGTGTGTACGATTATACCTGGCTGAACGCCCTCTATTCCAACGGCGCGTCTCTGTTTGACCAGGACGGGCGGAGCTGCTACCTGGCTGACGAGAGGGTTCAGCAGGCTGTCCAGTTTGCCAAAAAGCTGAACGACCTCAACGGCGGCTATACCGTCACCGCCCGGGATTTCGACGTGGGCCGGGTGGCCTTCCGGCCCTTTCTGTACTCCGAGTACAGGGCCTACCAGCCATACCCCTGGCGGGTGAAGAAATACTCCAGCTTTGAGTGGGACTGCATCAGTATGCCCGCCGGCCCCTCCGGCTCCAACGTGTCCGAGCTGTACACCATGATGCTGGGGGTCAGCGCCCGCACGAAGCATGAGACGCTGGCCTGGGAGCTGTGCAAACTGCTGTCCATGGACGAGAGCGTGCAGAAGGAGCTGTACACCTACTCCCACGGCATCTCTCCCCTGCCCGCCATCGCGGAGGACAGCGAGATGCTGAGCCTGCTCCATCAGGACGTTCCTGAGGGGAGCGGCTTCTCCCCGGAGGTGATCCATGACATCATGAGCAGCGCCGTGGTGGTTCCCCGGTTTGACGCCTACAATCAGGCCATGATTATGGCGGAGAGCGCGGTGCAGGAGAGCGCGGACGGCGGGACGACCGGACAGAGCAGGATGCTCACCGCCCAGCGGGAGATCAACATTTTCCTCAACAAATCATAAGCGCGTTTTGACGGGGCGGGGCCCTGCCTGGATTTTCCAGGCAGGGCCCCGCTTTGCGTTTTGCACAAAAATTACCTGGTCAATTTGCCAAAATCAGCAGCAGCAGCGCCAAATCGTAAAAATCATGACAAATGTAATCCGTAACTTGTGACAGATGGCACCTGTGCAACGGTGGGTGTTTTTGTACAATACAGACAGTTCTTAATCAGGGAAACAATTCAAGCAGAGAAGGAGGAAAACACATGAGGTATTTGTTATTTGTCAGCCACGGTACGCTGGCAGAGGGCATGACCGAGGCCCTGCGGATGCTGGTGGGCGACCGGGACGATGTGCGCCGGGTGGCCTTCAAGGACGGCATGGGTCTCCCCGAGTTCCGGGCGGAAGTGGCCCAGGTCATCGAGCCCTTCCAGCCGGGGGATGAGGTCATTGTCATGGCCGACCTGGTGGCGGGCTCCCCGCTGACCACCACCATGGACGTGCTGGCGGGCAAGCTGGATCTGTCCACCGTCCGGGCGCTGGGCGGCATGAACCTGCCCATGGCGGTCACCGCCGTGGAGGGGGAAGACGACCCCTTGGACGAGACCATCCAGGCCATGATCGAGTGCGCCACTGAGCAGGTCAGACCCTTCTGCACCGACGCGGGCGGGGATGACGACGATATTTAAACACAATTCGGAAAACACGAAAAATTTATAACAGGAGGAAAACGCCATGATCTCGTTCATCCGCATCGACGACCGCATGATCCACGGTCAGACCTGCACCCGCTGGTCCCTGGAGTACCCCTGCACCGGCCTCATCGCCGTCAACGACAAGGCCGCCACCAATCCCGTCCTCAAGGCCGCCTACAAGAACGCCTGCGACAAAAAGACCTTCGTGTGGACCATGGAGGAGTGGCAGGCCAAGAAGGAAAAGGTGCTGGCCAGCCAGGATCAGTACTTCCTCATCGCCAAGAGCCCGGTGGATATGGCCAAGGTTCTGCTGGATCAGCCCTTCGACCCCGGCATCAAGGAGGTCATTGTCGGCCCCTGCAACGACCGCCCCGGCGCGGTCAAGCTGGGCAACAACCAGTCCATCACTCAGGAAGAGGCCGAGGCTTTTGAAAAGATTATGGCCGCGGGCTACAACATCGAGTTTGCCCTCATCAAGGAAGCGGCCATCGGCAACTGGAAGAAGTTCCGGGGGCAATTTGGATTTTAAGAAAGGATGAAAATCACATGACAATCAGCGTTTGGCAAGCAGCCATCATCGCTCTGTGTGCCTGCCTGTCCTCCATGCCGGGCTTAGGCGGCACCACCTTCGGCAACTACACTTTGGGCCGTCCCTTGATTGGCGGTCTGGTCTGCGGCCTGGTGCTGGGCAATCTGCCCATGGGCATCATGCTGGGCGCGGCGGTTCAGATCGTATACATCGCCCTGGTCACCCCCGGCGGCACCGTGTCCGCCGATGTGCGCGCCATCTCCTACATCGGAATCCCTCTGGCCATGCTCTACGTCTCCTCTGTGGGTCTTGACCCCGCGGGCGCTGAGGCCCAGGGCTTCGCGGTCTCCATGGCCGCCACCGTCGGCACGCTGGGCACCGTGCTGTTCTACGGCACCGCTACCATCAACCTGGTCTGGCAGCACATGGGCATGGACTGGGTGAAGAAGGGCAAGCTTAAGAGCCTCTACCTCACCGACATGGCCCTGCCCTGGATCTCCCACATCCTCTGCTCCTTCATTCCCACCTTCATCATCTGCATGTTCGGCTCCGACATGGTGCAGATCATCAAGGACTATCTGCCCATGGACGGCCTGGCCATGAAGACCCTGTTCACCGTCGGTTCCCTGCTCCCCGCCGTCGGCGTGGCCATCCTGCTCAAGCAGGTGGTGTCCAAGCCCGTGGACTTCCTGACCTTCTTCTTCGGCTTCACTCTGTGCGCCTGCATGGGCCTGAACCTGATCGGCTGTGCCATCGTGGGCGGCTTCTTCGCCATCATCAACTATAACATCCGCTGCCTGTCCCTGCGCCCCGCCGCGGCGGGCGTGGCCTCCGCGGACGACGATGAGGAGGATATTTGACATGAAAAAGCTCTCGAAAAAAGCGTTGAACCATTCGTTCCTCAACTGGTTTTACGGCAACCTGACCTGCTTCTCCCAGGAGCACATGCAGACCTTCGGCTACATGCTGTCCATGCTGCCCATCGTCGAGGAACTGTACAGCACCAATGAGGAACAGACCGAGAAGATCCAGACCTACTCCACCTTCTTCAACACCGAGCCTCAGGTGGGCGCCATCGTGGTGGGCATTACCGCCGGTATGGAAGAAGCCCGCGCCAACGGCGAGGACGTGGACGATGAGACCATCAACGGCATCCGCGCCGGCCTGATGGGCCCCCTGGCCGGCATCGGCGACTCCCTGGTGGTGGGCACCCTGCTCCCCATCCTGCTGGGCATTGCCCTGGGCCTGTCCGGCGGCGGCTCCCCCCTGGGCGCCATCTTCTACATCCTGGTGTGGAACATCGGCATGTTCCTCATCATGCGCTTCATGTACTTCAAGGGCTATGAGCTGGGCGGCAAGGCGGTTGAAATATTAGTTGGCGAAAAAGCAAACGCCATCCGCGAGTCCATTATCATGCTGGGCACCATGGTCATCGGCGGCGTCACCGCTTCCTGGATCAACATCAAGACCTCCTTCGAGATGATCGGCGAGGAAGGCCGGGTCATCGTGGACCTGCAAAAAACCCTGGACAGCGTCTATCCCAGCATCCTCAGCGCCGTATTCGTCATCATCTGCTGGTATCTGCTGAGCAAGAAGCGCATGAGCCCTGTCGTGGTCATGCTGATCCTGGTGGCCGTGGCCTTCGTCGGCGTACTGCTGGGCTTCTTCGACCCGAAGCTGGCCTACTAAGTCGTCGCAAATCCCGCGTTACTCTCCAACCTCCCTCCTCGTTCTCTCTCTGGCCGCTGGCTCGCAATCGCGGGCTGGCGGCCAGAGGGGAAGAAAACCAGGGACTGACTTAGCTGATTATATATTAGGAGGAATCGACTATGCTGACCAGAGAACAGGCCATTGATGAGGCCAGACGCCAAAAAGAAGCCCTGACGACCATTGGGAATTGGAGACGGGTATTGTTCCTGGTCACCTCCGTGTTCGTGGTGCTGGCCGCCTTCGGGCTGCAAGGCAGCGGGGTGATCTTTGGGCTGGGCATCGCCGCGGCGGTCATTGCGGCAATCAGCTGCCTTGCCATGTTCATCGTCAACCTGAGCATCCGCAACGGGCACCGCAATGTGGAGCGCATCCTGGATTCCCTGAAACCCGCCGAACCCACCCGATAAAGGAGCGTTTCAACCATGAAAGAGTTTAAATATACCGTCACCGATGAGCTGGGCATCCACGCCCGCCCCGCCGGGCTGCTGGTCAAGCTGGCCAAGACCTTCTCCGACACCACCGTCACCATCACCAAGGAGGGCAATACCGTCAAAGCGTCCCAGTTGATGAAGCTGATGGGCCTGGGGGTCAAGAAGGGCAACGAGGTCACCGTGACTGCCGACGGCGCTGCCGAGGATGAGGCCATCGCCGCCCTGGAGGCGTTTTTCAAAGAGAATCTGTGAGCACAAAACGTCCGCAGCGGACGCCGGTCCACGGGGACAGGCGCCCGCTGCTTTTTTAGACGAAAAAGGAGGGCAAATCATGATCGTTATGCAGGGGAAAGGCGTCTCCAAAGGCGTGATCAAGGGCAAGCTCTATTTTTACAAGCACCCGGACAACACGGTTACCAAGCGGATCGTGACCGACCAGGAGGGGGAGAAATCCCGGCTGACCGAGGCCCAGCAGAAGTCCATCCAGCAGCTGGACGCGCTGACAGAAAAGTGTCGCGTGGAGCAGGGCGAGGAGGCGGCCATCCTTTTTGAGACCCACGCCATGTTCGTGGAGGACGAGGACTATGTGCAGTGTATCCTGGATACCTTGGAGGAGGAGGGCTGCAACGCCGAATACGCCGTCCAGACCGCCGGGGAGCAGTTCGCCGCTATGTTCGCCGGAATGGACGACGCCTATATGCAGGCCCGCGCCGCCGACATCCGGGACGTGACCCAGCGCATCCTCAACAACCTGATGGGCATTGCCGAGGGGGGCATCAATTCCGACGAGCCGGTGATCGTGGCCGCTGAGGATCTGGCACCCTCTGAGACGCTCCAACTGGACAAAACCAAGATCCTGGGCTTCATCACCCGGGGCGGCTCCGGCAACAGCCACACCGCCATCCTGGCCCGGAACATGGGCATCCCCGCCATCTGCGGCCTGGGGGATACGCTGGCGGAGGAGTATGACGGACGCCTGGCCTACATCGACGGCGACACCGGCAAGGTAGTGCTGGACCCGGACGAGATCACCCTGGCGGGGCTGGAGGATAAGTTCCAGAAGCAGCAGGAGCTGAAGGAGCTGCTGCTCACCATGAAGGGCCAGCCCGACGTGACCCTGGACGGCCGGGAGCTGATGGTGTACTGCAACATCGGCTCCCCAGAGGATGTGGCCGCCGTCCAGGCCAATGACGGCCAGGGGGTGGGCCTGTTCCGCTCCGAGTTTTTGTACCTCGCCGCCAGCGACTACCCCTCCGAGGAGGAGCAGTTCCAGGCGTATAAGACGGTGGCCTCCGCCATGGACGGCAAGCGGGTGGTCATCCGCACCCTGGACATCGGCGCGGACAAGCAGGTGGACTATTTCAACCTGACGAAAGAGGAGAACCCGGCCATGGGGCTGCGGGCCATCCGCATCTGCCTGAACCGGCCCGAGGTGTTCCGCACCCAGCTTCGGGCGCTGTACCGGGCTTCCGCCTTTGGCCGCATCGCCATCATGTTCCCCATGATCACCTCGGTTTGGGAGGTGAAGGAGTGCATCCGGGCCTGCAAGAGCGTAATGAACGAGCTGACCAAGGAGGGCATCCCCTTCCGGGCGGACACGGAGATCGGCATCATGATTGAGACCCCCTCGTCCGTTTTCATGGCGGAGGAGCTGGCCCAGTTGGTGGACTTCTTCTCTGTGGGCACCAACGACCTGACCCAGTACACCCTGGCCTGTGACCGGCAGTGCAACGACCTGGGCAAGTTCTTCGACCCCCACCACCCGGCGGTGCTCCGGGCCATCAAGATGGCCGCCGACGCCGCCCACAAGGCGGGCATTTGGATCGGCATCTGCGGCGAATTGGGGGCTGACCTGACCCTGCTGGAGACCTTCCTAGCCATCGGCATCGACGAGCTGTCCGTGTCCCCGTCCATGGTGCTTCCCCTGCGCGCCCAGATCCGCAAGAGCATCGCCAAGACCTGCACCTTGGAAAAGTTGGAGGACTGATATGCAGACCTATTCCATCGTCTTTCTGGACATTGACGGAACTCTGCTGAACGCTCAACACCAAATCATGCCGCAGACCAAGCAGCTTCTGAACCGTCTGGAGGGACGCGGGGTGCCCATCGTCCTGTGCTCCGCCCGGTCGCCGGGTGGGGTAGATGCGGTGGCCCGGCAGGCGGGGCTGAACAGCCCCACGGTTTGTTACAGCGGCGGGTTGATCCTGAACCCGGACCGCTCCATTCTGCGGGACGCGGGCATTGACTCTGAGCTGGCCATCCGCTTTAAACGCTTTGTGGCGGAGCGTTACCCCGACCTGGTGTGCAGCGCTTACCTGTACGATGTGTGGCTGGTGGATGACCCAGATCACCCCGCCGTGGTGCGGGAGGCCCGCATCTCGGAGTGTACGCCGGTGAAGGGAACGCTGGAGCTGGCGGCGCAGTCCGCGCGCCATGTCCACAAGCTGCTGTGCATCGGCGAATCGAAGCGGATTTTGCAGCTGCAAAATGACGCCGCCCAGCAGTTCTCTGAATTGGCGTTTGTCCGTTCCAGCGCTACCTACCTGGAGGTGATGCCGCAGGGGAACTCCAAGCGGGCGGCGGTGGAAGCGCTCCAGGCTTACTATGGCCTGAACCGGGAGGAGACGGTAGCCTGCGGCGACAGCTTTGTGGATGAGGGTATGATCCGCTATGCCGGGCTGGGCGTGGCTATGGGAAATTCACCTGCCCCGGTGAAGGAGGCGGCGGATCGGGTGACAGCCTCCAACGACGAGGAGGGCATTTATATCGCCCTCAAAAATTTGAAGTTCAAAGCGCCGCCGTCTCAATAGCGTTTGCGATCAACGCCCAGTGTATATCACTTGGCGGATACCGCTCCCGATGGTGTCCGCCGCCGGTTTTATTCATTGGATGGCCGCGCCATAAGGCGTGTTCGACTGGACGCAGGGACGGCCGATTCGGGGGCTGGGGCACCTATAACAAGTGAGCGGGGATGTCCAAAAGGACATCCCCGCTCATTGTCTGCCTGCGACAATAAATTCTGGCGGCGCTTTG
This sequence comes from Oscillospiraceae bacterium, assembly GCA_029067025.1. Classification (GTDB taxonomy): domain Bacteria; phylum Bacillota; class Clostridia; order Oscillospirales; family Oscillospiraceae; genus Enterenecus. The sequence goes on from JAIEFH010000166.1 coordinate 12,198, forward strand.
CCGCATAAAATAGACCGATCCTTACTTTAAGAGCATTCTGTTTCCTACAATATGGATGTTGCAGTTTTCCTCCGCTGTGGTGATTTCTTCCGTCAGCCTGCCGATCCGAACGGTCACATGAGGATACAATTTTTCGCACTTTATTCTCCCGGTGCTTTTTTTGTCCAGTATCTTATCCAAACAACCCAGTTCCGATGTCAAACCGTCCCGTTTTTCAATATAAAGACTCCGCTGTACCACGAGCTGATCCAGCACCGATTTTTCCGCGTCCGAAATTCGGCTGCCCTTTCTCCGCAAGTCGCTGATGGTTGTCCACAGCTTTTTAATGGTCGCCTGCACCTCCGCCAATTCTGTCTTTACCCGGTGCCACGACTCGGGGCTGTGCGGGGGATAGCCAACGGAAAACTCGCTGTGCTCTCCGGCCAGATTGCCGACCCGCAGGCACAGGATACTGTCCCCCGCCCGAATCACGCTGCCTGTGATCATTCCGCGCCCGGTCAGGGCATAGACCGTGCCCTCACAATGGATCGTGCTGTTGGAGATCATTTCCGCGATCACATTAGCTCCGGCGGTAATTTCCGCGCACTCCATCACAGGGGACTGCACCTGACGGGCCGCGCTTAAAAAGGTTTTGCCGCTTGTTCCGTAAATGCCCTGCTGGACGTGGATCGTTCCGCCCATAGAGATCACCCGGGCCTGCCCCAGCTTCCCATTGATTACAATATCACCGGACGCCTCTATATTGACCCCGCCGTCCACATTCCCTCCGATGTAGAGATTGCCGGAAATCTGCAATACGCCGTGAAATTGGTCTACATCACCGTCGATGATTTTCTGCTCATGGATGCAGAACAGGTCATTTTGAATGTATAGAATCCCGTCCACATCTGCTGTGAGAGCCTGTCCACCTCTGCTGATGACGGTGTTCTCCCCTTGGGGGATATTGGCGCTGACGGCCTGTGGACAGGGAAGCACGCGCCCCGTCACATCCATGCCGTCCGTCCCCGCCTTTGAGGGCCGGATCAAACAGATGGCCGCCCCTTTCCGAACGGGCTGCAAGGGGATGTCTTGGCTGAAATCCACCTGGTCTTCATTCTGTATTTCCAAACACATCGTCTTGCTCCGCTGGAAAAGCTCTGTCACCTTGCCGTCTTCCCCCGCTGTGGGCAACGTTCCCCGCGCGACCGGGAATATGCGAAAATATCCGCACGCCAGCTCCTGCGGGATCTCTTCCTGCAAAATACCATAGTTAATGCCCTCATAGCGCAAATCTTCCAGGAGCTCTTCCAAAGTAAGCGCTTCTCCGCCGTTCTCCGGCGGGAGCAGGCACGCATAGGCGCTCATCCGATCCGTTGTCAGAAAAAAGCAGGCCTTCGCCTTCAAAAGCTGCAGATTGCCATCCGGCGCCTTTTTGCATCGGGCTTTGTACGCGTCCTTTACGGCCTTGATAAAATGATCCACTTTTTTGCCGTCATCCGGATGCTGCGCTTTCAGCTCGTCGCCTTTTGCGTCCAAGTCTGAAAACAGCTTTTTGTAGGGATTGGGGGAAAACGATTTCCGTTCCTGCTCGTCCGCTGGTTTTGAGGTAAAATAATCAAAAATGGACATTCTATCCCCTGCCTTTTTTTGAATTGCGTATTCGCGGTGGCGATCGTTTCCTGTTAACCGCAATAACCCATCCTACATTGATATTTATCATCATATCATTTATATGGGAGATTATCAAGTGCTATTCCGTCTATTTTCCCGGGAAAAGTAAAAGCGGCCCCATCGGTTGGTGGGGCCGCTCTTGTTATGTATTAACTTGCCTGCGGTTTCATTCCTCAAAGGCTGTCCGCCCGCCCCGCGGGCACAGGTTCATCCCCCGGCGGCGCCCCAGCCGTTCATAGGGTTTCAGCTCCTTTTTAGGGTTGGTTTTGGGGCGTTCTTGTGTTATGATGGTTCTACCAAAGCTTTTTCGACCAGCTTCACCGCCGGCCTCCCGGCGAGAAAGGATGTGCCCGGATATGCAGGACTTCTCCTTTTCCGTGTTCCCAAATGAAAACTTTATGGATCTGCGGCTGTTCCAATACGGCTGGGAACAGTGCGCGCCGCTGCACTCCTTCGGGCCCTTTGTGCGAAACCACTTCCTGTTCCACTATGTCGTCTCCGGCAAGGGCTGCCTCGACTCCAACGGCCCCGACGGCGTGACCCAGCATTACACTCTGGAGGCAAACCAGGGCTTTCTCATCTGCCCGGGGCAGGTGAATACCTACTATGCCGACAAGCACGACCCGTGGAAATATGTCTGGCTGGAGTTCGGCGGCCTGCGGGCGGAGGAGTACCTCTCCGCCGCCGGGCTGGGCGAGGCCCAGCCCATATACCAGCCGAAAAGCCCGGCCCTGGCCGAGCCGGTGCGGGACACTATGCTCTACATCGCAGATCATTCGAAGGCGTCCACCCTCCACATCATCGGCCACCTGTGCCTGTTCCTGGACGCGCTGATCCAGTCCTCATCCACCCGGCGGGAGCTCCATGGCGCCCGCCTCCAGGATTTCTACATTCAGGAGGCGGTGACCTTCATGGAGCACAACTACCGGAGGGAGGTGACGGTGGAGGAGGTGGCCGATGTATGCAAGCTCAACCGCAGCTACTTCAGCAAGCTGTTTCGGGAGAGCATGGGCTGCCCGCCCCAGGAGTTTCTCATCCGCCTGCGGCTGTCCAAGGCGGCCGAGCAGATGCAGATGACCAAGGCGTCCATCGGGGACATCGCGGCCTCCTGCGGATACCCCAATCCGCTCCATTTCTCCCGGGCGTTCAAAAAGCGGTACGGCGTCTCCCCGAGGGAGTGGCGGATACAAAACAAAATCCGGGCGGGCGTCTGAGCGCCCGCCCGGATCTTATTCCGCCTCCAGATAGAGCTGGAGGGATTGATAGTCCCCAAGCAGGATGGGCAGGGGATAGCCCGCCGCCATGAGCACATCGCCGGGCCACAGCCCATCCCCGCCGTTGATCCGGTAGTTCAGTTTCGGATCCAACCCCTTGACGCGCAGGGTCAGGAAGGGAGGGGCGCCCCGGAAGGAGCCGGTGACCAGACTGACCAGCGCCTCCGTTTTGTCGTGGGAAACCTGCTCCCAGGCGGTATAAGGGTCGGTGAAGGGGTCGCTGAGGCGGTAGTAGTCCCCGTCCTGGATCAACTCGTAGTGCTCCTTGAAGAAGGCCGTCTGCCGCTTGGCGATCTCCTTTTCCTCCCGCGTACAGCGGCTCAGATCCATCTCGTAGCCAAAGGTTCCGTGCATGGCCACCACGCCCCGGGTCTCCATAGGCGTGACGCGGCCCGTGGTGCCGTTGGGCACGGCGGAGACATGGGCGCCCATGGTGGACACCGGATAGCAGAAGGAGGTGCCGTACTGGATGCGCAGGCGGTCGATGGCGTCGGTGTTGTCGCTGCACCAGATCTGGGGGGTGTAGTAGAGCATACCGCCGTCAAACCGGCCGCCGCCGCCGCAGCACCCCTCAATGAGCAGATTGGGGAAGTCCCCGCGCAGGCGCTCCGCGAACTCGTATACGCCAAGGACGTACCGATGGTAGACCTCGCCCTGCCGGTCCGCGGGCAGGGCGGCGGACCACACCTCGGTCAGACTGCGGTTCATGTCCCATTTGACATAGGAGATGTCGGCGCTGGAGAGTACCGCCTTGATCTGGCGATAGACATGATCCCGCACGTCCCGCCGGGAGAAATCCAGCACCAGCTGATTCCGGCCCCGGGAGGGGCCGCGCCCCGGCACGTTCAGCGCCCAGTCCGGGTGGGCGCGGTAGAGGTCGCTGTCCTCGTTGACCATCTCCGGCTCGATCCAGATGCCGAACGCCATGCCCAGCTCCTTGATGCGGGGAACCAGGGCTCCAAGCCCGCCGGGGAGCTTTTCCTCGTTAACCACCCAGTCGCCCAGACCGGCGTTATCGTCGCTGCGCGCGCCGAACCAGCCATCGTCCATCACGAACAGCTCAATGCCCAGTTGGGGAGCCTCCTGGGCGATGGCCACCAGCTTGTCCGCGTTGAAACGGGCCTCCGTGGCCTCCCAGTGGTTGATGAGCACCGGCTTGCGGCGGCCCTTCCAGGGGTCCCGGATGAGATTGCGCCGGATGCTGTGGTGAAACCGGCGGCTCATCTGCCCAAAGCCGCTGGGGGAGCAGACCAGCGCCGCCTCCGGGGCTGTGAAGCTGTCGCCCGGCTCCAGGGCCCAGTCAAACTGATAGGGGTTGATGCCCATGACCAGGCGGGAATTGCCAAACTGATCCACCTCGGCCGCCGCCTGGAAGTTGCCGCTGTACAGCAGCATGGCGCCGTAGCACAGCCCATGATCCTCATCTGTGTTTCGCTCGCACAGGACGACAAAGGGGTTGTGCTGATGGCTGGAGGCCCCCCGGACGCTGTCTACGCCCTGAACGCCGGGGCGCAGGGAGGCGCGGCTGGGGCAGCGCTCCATCACATGGGCGCCGTTGAAGGTGATCATATCCAGGTCGGATCGGATGAAGTCCAGGCACAGGGATGCGCACCGGCACAGACGCACCGCGCCGTTCCCCCGGTTCACCACCCGGACGGCCCGGGTAATCAGATCGTACTCCTCCAGCACGCCGTAGAGCAGCTCCACGTCCACCTGGGCGGCGGCGTCCGTCAGAATCACGGAGAGGGTTTCCCATTCATCCTCACTGCCGTGGAAGGCGGGCAGTCCGTCCAGAGCGTACTTGCCGCGGCGCACCTGGCTGTCCACATACCGCAGGTCGGCGGTGCGGCTCCCGCTGGGCAGCTCCAGCTCAATGGAGGGCAGGCGGAAATCCCCCACGCCGCAGGTGGAGTATTCCTGGGGGAAGGTATCTAGAGAGAACGTCCGGTCACGTCCCGCCTCGTTGGGATTGGGGGAAAATCCTCGATCTTTGCGGCGGAGGAGATAGGACAGGTCACCACCCGCGAGCCGGGGCCCATAGTAGGTGTGCAGCAAGATATTGTAGTCCCACACCTTCATCTGATAAGTGGTGCTTTTGGTGTGCAGGGTGATGAGCTTGTTTTCCTTGTCAAGAACGATCATAGGGATACCCCCTGATAGAATTTTATCATGATGATTATAGAGGAATTTCGGGAGAAGCGCAAGAAGGAAACGGCTGTCGATTCTTAGAGGAACAGCCCCGGTCACCTAAGTGCCGGGGCTGTTCCAAAGGGGAGGAGAGGAGTAAGCTATATATGGGCCGTCATTGGTCTTTGACCAACGACCGGCCCGGCGACCTATCGGCCGCCTGGGACCGTCATTCAGCCTCCGGCCCGGCTCGCGTCATTCGGCTTCGCCGAACGCCCGCTCGGGCCGCCTTGCGGCGGCGGCCTATGACCGGCCCCAGTAATGGCGCGAAGCGCTCAGGGACGTCATTCAGCCTGCGGCTGAACAACTGTCCCAGCGACCTGCCGGTCGCTTACTTACCGCCCGTACCGGCGATGCCTTCCACGAACTGGCGCTGGAAGATGAGGTACAGGACGACCATGGGCAGCATGGCCAGCAGGGAACCGGCCATCAGCATGGGGAAGTTGGTGGTGTCCATGCCGCGCAGGGTGGCAAGGCCGGCGGACAGGGTGAACATATTGATGTCATTGTTCACGATTTGGGGCCACATCAGGTCGCCGTAAGCGAACACGGCGGTGAAGATGGTCAGGGCGGCCACAGAGGTGCCCGTCAGGGGGAACATGACCTTGTAGAAGGTCTGGAACTGGTTGCAGCCGTCCAGATAGGCGGCCTCGCCGATCTCCTCGGGGATGCTCATGTAGGTTTGGCGCAGGAAGAACACGCCGAAGGCGCTGACAATGCCCGGGAATACCAGGGCAAAAATGGTGTTGGCCATGCCCATCTTGGCCACCATCTGATACTGGGGGATAATGAAGATCTGGCTGGGCAGGGACATCTGCATCAGCACGACGGTGAACAGTAGGTTCTTGCCGCGGAACTTCAGCTTGGCAAAGGCGTAGCCCGCCATGGAGCTGAAAGCGATGGCGCACACCACCCGGAAAAACACCAGCAGGATGGTGTTCCAGTACAGCTTGAGGAAGGGCAGGTTCTCAAGAACCTTCTTATATCCGTCCAGCCGGAACGCGGAGGGGAAGAAGGTGGCGGGGATGCTCACGCTTTCCGCCTGGGTCTTGAAGCTGGTGAGGAACATCCACAGGAAGGGGAACACCATGATGAGGGAGCCCACGATCAGGGCGAAGTAGGTGAGGAATTTGGAAATCGCGTAGGAGCGGCGCAGCGCGTTTGTGCTTTTCATTCCGATCCCCTCCTTAAATATCGTAGGTGACCCATTTCTTCTGGCCCCAGAACTGGATCAGGGTCACAAGGAGGATCAGGCTGACGGTCCAGATGACGATGGCGGAGCCGTAGCCGCGGTCGCCGGCCACAAAGGACGAGCGGTAGAACAGATACAGCAGGCTCTGCATATCGGCCATGGCCGGGTTGGTGTCGTCGGACATCATGTAGATGAGGTCATACACCTTCATGGAGGCCATCAGGCGCATGATGAGTACGGAGAACAGGGACGGGGAGATCATGGGCAGGGTGATGGTGAAGAACTGACGGATCTTGCCCGCGCCGTCGATGCTGTTGGCCTCGTAGAGGGTTTTGGGGATGTTCTGCAGGCCCGCCAGCAGCAGCACCGCGTCATAGCCCACGCTGCTCCACACGGAGACAATGGCCACAGCCAGCACCGCGGTCTTGGGGTTGGTGATCCACTGGATGTTGGTGCCCAGGATCTGGTTGAGGATGCCGTTGTCGCCGTTGAAAATCACCTGCCAGACCATGGCAATGGCGGCGGGGGCGCACACCAGGGGCAGGAAGAAGATGGTGCGGAAGCCGCCCTTGAACTTGACCTTGGTGTTCAGGAGCATGGCTACGAACAGAGCCAGCACCATGCCCAGGGGCACAGTGAGGACACAGAACCACACCGTATTCCCGGTGGCCTTCCAGAACTCGGTGTTGCTGAACATATCGACGTAGTTCTGGATGCCGATGAATTTATAGCGGCCGAAGCCCAGGTGCTCGCAGAAGCTGGTGTAAATGGTCTGGATAAAGGGCCAGATGTTCAGGACGAACAGTCCGATGATGGTAGGGGCCACCATGATCCAACCCCAGTTTTCCTCCCGCCGCTCAGCGACGGACAATTTTCTCTTCACAGGTTGCCCTCCTCTCAGTTACCGGCCAATTTCTTGGCGATTTCGGTGTTGACGATGCTCTCAATTTTCTCCAGCCCGGAGCCGACGTCCTGATTGCCGGCGTAGACCTGGGTCAGCACGTCCAGAACCTGGCTCTTCCAGCGGGGGCTGGCGGAGTTGTAGGGCACCTGAATGGCGTAGTCGAACTGCTCAAAGACGCAGTCTATGTTGATCTTATAATCAAATTGATCCCAGGCCTCCCGCCAGCTCTCCTCGGCGCCCAGATAGGCGGGGATAGCCGCGCCGGACCGGCCCTGGATGAGCTGGGCCTCCTCGGTGCCGAAGTACTTGATGACATCCAGTGCGATGTCCAGCTTTTTGCCATGGGCGCCGGTGGAGTAGCACAGGCCGTTGGACATACAGGCCCGGCCGTCGGTATCCAGGCTCTCATCTGTGTGGACAGGGTTGGGAGCCTTGGGCAGCTTGGCGATGTCCCACTTGTTGTCCATCAGCGGATTGTTTTCCATGGCGCCCAGCAGGCTCCAGGAACCCTCGACAAACATGGCGCCCCGCTCGGACCAGAAGGTCGCGCCCGCGCCGTTCTGGGTGAAGAAGTTCTGGTCGGGGCACCATTCTTCCTTCTGCAAGCCAATGTAGAACTCCATGGCCTCCTTGCCGCCGGGTTCGTTAAAGCCGGAGGAAGTCCGGTCGGCGCTGAGGATGTAGCCGCCGTTCTGATAGACATAGGACCAATAGCCCAGTTGGTCGTCCAGGTAGGCCAGGTAGCCGTATTTGCCGGTGGCGTCGTAGATCTTCTGGGAGGCGTCCACCAGGTCGTCCCAGGTCCAGTCGTCGTCGGGATAGGCCACGCCGGCGGCGTCGAACATCTCTTTATTGTAGACCAGCACGTTGTTGTCCTTGTCCTTGGGCACGCCGTAGTAGCGTCCGTCGGAACCGCTGATGTTGCTCAGGGAGATGTCGGAGAAGTGGTTCTGGTAGTAGCCGCTCTCCACATCGTCGTAGAGGTCCGTCACATCCGCCAGCATACCGAAGTCGGCGTAGTACAGCAGCTGGTTGGTGTGCATCCAGAAGATGTCGGGCATTGTGTTGGACTCGGCGGCGGCCTCCAGCTTGGTCCAGTACTCGCCCCAGCTGACCACCTGCACATCAATGACCACGTCCGGGTGCTGGGCGGTGTAGGCGTCGCACATGGCCTTCATGCCGTCGCGCTGGGCGGTGTCCCAGATCTGGAAGGTCAGGTGGGTTTTCCCGTCGGAAGCGCCGCACCCAGCCAGCGACAGCAGCAGCGCGATGAGCAGGACCGCTGCCGTCATGCGGGGGATTTTTTTCATGATAACCACTCCTCTGCTTCATTTCTTGCTTGCGCTGCCGCGCCGGGCAGCGCTTGTGCCCAAATGATAATCCTTTCTTTGCCGCGCTGTAAATGGATTTCCATCTTTGAAATATGCCCAGATGTTGCGGGGGACGCTTTTTGTGCAGCTCGCCTAGCATCTGGGTATATTGTTGTGAATTTCGTAGGTTTCACCATATTTCAGAGCTCAAAATTAGCGATTTTTACAATACGGCCCTTAAGATATTCCGGCTTTTCGAACTGTGAAAGGTTTTTTGCGGTTTTTGACATGGCTTTATGTGTGTTCACAGAACTGTCTGGACGCGCCGATAAGGAAAGAGAAAACTTTTTGATTGAATCGGTTGTCCGCCTGTGATATAGTCTAACCAATTGATCGCCGTGAGAGGAGGGAATGCCTTGTTCCTTGACAAAAGCCAGTTTGACCCTGCCCCGGATGGGGAGGGGGACGTTTCGGAAAAGACCGGTTCCGCCCGCTTTTTCCAGATCATCCAGTCGGAATGTCTGTCGCTCATCAAGCTCAATCTGCTGTTTCTGGTCAGCTGCCTTCCAGTAGTGACCATCCCCCCTGCCCTGTTTGCCGCCCATCAGGTGGTGCGCAAAATGGTGCTTGACAAGCCTGTGTCCTGCTGGCAGGACTACAAGGCGGTGTGGAAAACCGGCTGGAAGCGGGCCTACGGCGCGTTTGCTGTCACCGCCCTTCCCATGGCGGCGGGCGGGTATGGCGCGGCCTTCTACCTGCGCCACGCCCAACAGTTTGTCCTGCTGGTGGTTCCCTTTGCCTTCTGTATCGTCATTTTCCTGGTGTCCGCGCTGTCCTCAACCTATCTGTATGGCCTTTTGTGCGATGGCAGACCTTTGAAGGAAGCCATCCGGCCCGCCCTTTTGCTGGGCGTTGCCCGCCCCCTGCGGGCCGTCCTGGCGGCGCTGTGCTGGTACGGCCTGCCGCTGCTGGCCATCATGGCTTTCCCGTGGAGCGGAAGCTACCTGGCGCTGCTCGGCTTCACCCTCCCCTTCCTGCTGGGCAGCTTTTACACCAGGACGGTGCTGAAGCAGTTTTGCGGCGGGAATGGCTGAGACACCGGGAAGCGGGCGCGATGACAAGCGCGGACAGTTCGGCCCGGGCAAACGCCGGCCGGGCGAAAACAAGGAGGGCCATATGGATCAGATAGAACAAATCCGTTATCTCAACAGCGTTCTGCTGGACGAAATGCGGGAGTACCGGGCCCAGGCAGGCGCGTTCCCCACGGATATGGCGGCCCAGCGGCGGCTGCTGCGCAGCCTGATGAACGTCCGGCCGCCCAAGCCGCTCCGCCCCGATTTTTTGACGGCGCAGGACGCGCTGCTCAGCGCCGAGCGGGAGGAACGGGGCGTGGTGGACGCGGACGCGCTGCCTGTCACCGAACAACACCCCCGGATCGCCGTCTGGCAGGGGGATATTACCCGGCTGCGGGCGGACGCCATCGTCAACGCCGCCAACTCCGCCCTGCTGGGCTGCTTCCACCCCTGCCACGGCTGTATCGACAACTCGATACCAGCGTGAATCACACGCCGGTTTACAACATCGTTCAGGGCAAATGCTTATTACACCTCGTCTATGATCTGCCAACAGTGGATAAAGCAGCACCGCCCCATGAACAGCTTACCTACTACCGTAAGCTGCGGGGATTGTCAAAAGACGAGTTAGCCGGTATGATAGGTGTGTCTGCTGGAGAGATTGTGAACTACGAAAAACAGTTTCAGGAAATCTATGATGACCAAGCGGAAAAGCTGGCAGATGCTTTAGGCATAGACAGCAGCTTGCTGTTGGATGATTACACAAAGTTTGTGACCCCTGGCTACGGCCAGCGCATCAAGGCGCTCCGCAGCGAATTGGGACTTTCTCAAAAAAAGTTTTCTGAAATGCTGGGGGTAAACCGCAGTACCGTTTCTATATGGGAAATCGAACTGCACAGGCCATCCCGCCAAAACTATCAAAACATGATTACCATTAAGACGCACAAGGAGGCAAGTGCATGACGCATGAAGAACAACGCCGCTATCTGATCCGGGAACTGCTGGCAGAAGATGCACAGTATCAAAGCATTGTGATCCCGGAGGATGCCCAGGGGCAAAAGGATTTGCTTCGGGCGCTGATGAATGTGCGTCCGCCCATGCCCATTAACGAGGAATTTTTGACAGTCCAAGACGAGTATCTGTCGGCGGAGCGGGACATGGAGGGAGTGGTCGATGGAAACTCCCTCCCACCCCTCTGCTCCGACGAGCGATTAGTCTTGTGGCAGGGAGATATTACGACCCTAAAGGTGGATGCCATCGTCAATGCGGCAAACAGCGGCATGAGGGGCTGTTTCCGCGCTCTCCATTCCTGCATTGATAACATCGTCCACAGCAAAAGCGGTATTCAGTTGCGGCTATACTGTGATGAACTGATGAACCGACAGGGATATGAGGAACCTACCGGGCAAGCCAAAATTACCCCAGCCTACAACCTGCCCAGCAGGTATGTCCTGCATACCGTTGGCCCAATCATTGAGGGGCGCGTGACCCGGCATGACCGGGAACTGCTGGCCTCCTGTTATCGCTCCTGCCTGGAACTGGCTGCGGAAAACAGCCTGGAAAGCGTGGCTTTCTGCTGCGTTTCTACCGGGGTATTTCACTTCCCCAATCAGGAAGCCGCCGAAATAGCGGTTAAGACCGTGACAGACTTCCTCAAAACGCAAACTTCCATTAAAAAGGTGATCTTCAATGTTTTTAAGGACACAGACAAGCAAATCTATCGAAGCATCCTCGGCGCAGATCGAAAAACTGAAAGAAGCGATTAAAAAGGCCGATGCAATCTTAATCGGTGCCGGGGCAGGATTATCCACCTCTGCGGGATTTACCTATTCAGGCCAGAGGTTTGAACAGTATTTTGCGGATTTTGCCGCTAAGTACGGTTTTCGGGATATGTACTCCGGGGGTTTTTACCCCTATGAAACGCTGGAGGAACACTGGGCCTACTGGAGCCGGTATATCCTGATTAACCGCTATGAGAATCCTCCAAAGCCGGTCTATGACAAGCTGCTGAAGCTGGTAGAGGGAAAAGATTACTTTGTCCTGACCACAAATGTGGATCACTGTTTTCAAAAGGCGGGCTTTGATAAAAAGCGGCTTTTCTACACCCAGGGCGACTACGGTTTATGGCAGTGTTCGGAACCGTGCCATCAAGGAACCTACGACAATGAGGCCGTGGTACGTCAGATGGTAGAGAAACAGCGGGATATGCGGGTGCCGTCTGAACTGATCCCGCGTTGTCCCCACTGCGGAAAGCCTATGAGCATGAATCTCCGATCAGATGATACCTTTGTGCAGGACGAGGGCTGGTATGCCGCAGCGCAGCGATATGAAGATTTTATACGGCGACATAGTGGCGGGGCGGTTTTGTATCTGGAATTGGGTGTTGGAATGAATACGCCGGGCATCATCAAATATCCTTTTTGGCAGCAGGTCTATAAAAATCCAAAAGCAAGTTATATCTGTATTAACCAAGGACAGGCACATACGCCCCAAGAAATCGAAAAACGCAGTTTATGTCTGAATACCGACATTGGGGAAGTGTTGGAAAAAGTAATAATTTTATAACATTTAGGCCGTCTTTTCTGAACAGGAAAAGGCGGCTTTTTCTATGCCCGTACATAGCCGTCTATTTCGCCGCAGGCGGCTAAATCTATGGTAAAGGAGGGAACCCCAATATGGCGAAACCCAAGGTGATAAGCGTAGCGA
>JAIEFH010000167.1 GCA_029067025.1 Oscillospiraceae bacterium
GGTGATGACCGCCCTGGCCATGATCCCAATGGGGCTGCTGCTGGCGTCCAGCGCGGTGGTGGGCCGGTACATGATGAAAAAGTGGGACATCCGGCAGGCGGCGTTCTCCAAGCTGTCTGACTTCTCTCAGGAGAGTTTTTCCGGCATTGCCGTCATCAAGGCCTTTGTCAAGGAGGCCAAAGAGCTGTGGGCTTTCCAGGACCTCAACAAGGAGAATGAGAAGGCCAACGTGGACTTCACCCGCTCCTCGGTGCTGCTGCGGATTTTGGTCACCCTGTTTGTGGAATCCGTCATCTGCATCATCCTGGGCTACGGCGGCTACCTGGTGTGGAAGGGCGTGTTCAACGCCGGTGAGCTGATGGAGTTCATCGGCTATTTCAACGCCATTGTGTGGCCCATCATGGCCATCTCGGAGCTGATCGACATGACCAGCCGGGGACGGGCCTCCCTCAAGCGCATCGGCGAGCTGCTGGACGCCCCCCAGGGCGTGGCAGACCGCCCGGATGTGACCCCCCTGGGCGAGGTGAAGGGGGATGTGGAGTTCCGCCACCTCACCTTCCGATACCCCGACGGGGAGTATGACGCCCTGCGGGACGTGTCCTTTACTATCCGCGCCGGGGAGAATATCGGTCTGGTGGGCCGCACCGGGGCGGGCAAGACCACGGTGGTGGACCTCATCCTGCGCACCTGCAACGTGCCCGACGGCACCGTGTTCGTGGACGGCCGTGACGTGAATACCGTCCCCATCCGGGAGGTGCGGCAGGCGGCGGCCTACGTGCCCCAGGACAACTTCCTGTTCAGCGACACCATCGCCCGGAACATCGACTTCACCCACTCCAGCCCCGACCCCAGCCGGGTGATCTTTGCCGCCGGCCTGTCCGACGTGGACCGGGATGTGAAGGAATTCCCCATGGGCTACGACACCGTGCTGGGCGAGCGGGGCGTCACCGTGTCCGGCGGGCAGAAGCAGCGCATCTCCATTGCCCGGGCCCTCATCAAGGACGCGCCCATCCTGATTTTGGACGACTCGGTGTCCGCCGTGGACACCCAGACGGAGCGGGTCATCCTGGACAATCTAAAGGCCACTCGGCAGGGCCGCACCACATTTATGTTCTCCAACCTGATCTACACCGTGGAGCAG
>JAIEFH010000168.1 GCA_029067025.1 Oscillospiraceae bacterium
GAATATCTGTTGATAAAATAACTTTAGAACTAATTCTGGCATTAACTGCGATGTTATTTACAGGTTTTTTTGAAGAATTGTTGTTTAGAAGTTATTTAGTTAGATTATTGTTGAACAAAAGTAAGGTGCTTGCAATAGCGATACCAAGTTTACTTTTTGGAATGGTGCATTTAGTTAATTTGTTAGGCGGAGCGGATATAGGGCAAACTTTATTGCAAGTATGTTATGCTTCAGCCTTTGGTTTTATGTGCACCGCCTTCTTTTATAAAACTAATAACATTATTCCTTGTATGATCTGCCATAGTTTAGTTGATATGACAAATGTTATAGCGCCATCCAGCTCTGTTACAGATGACATCATTTTTTCCATTATCGTTATTTTGCTGGGAGTAATTTATGGTACATATTTGATGTACCATAAGTCGCGCAAATTAGAAAAAGGATAAAAAGAGACATTCCCAATATCATACTCGACGCAGACGGGAATGTGTGCTATACTTGAAGAAAACTGTTCTGTGGAGCGTGTAAACGATGACGAACATCCTTTTTATCTGTCATGGGAATATATGCCGCAGTCCGATGGCCGAGTTTATCATGAAGGATCTGGTGAAAAAAGCCGGACTGGACAGCCAATTCCACATCGAGTCCGCCGCCACCAGCACCGAGGAGATCGGCAATCCGGTCTATCCCCCTGCCCGCAGGAAGCTGGCGGAACACGGGATCGACTGCGCAGGCAAGACCGCCCGTCAGCTCAAACACAGCGACTACGAAAAATACGACCTGCTGATCGGGATGGATCGGGCCAACCTGCGGAATATGTACCGCATCTGCGGCGGCGACTTTGGCGGCAAGATGCACCTGCTGATGGACTTCACAGGCCGCCGGAAAGGGGCCCCCGCAAAGCCGTTCTCCAGGCTTTGTGGGGAGAGGAGCCGCAGCGGAATGAGCGAGCTTTCGGCATCAGCCGGAAGCGAGGGATATGCAGCTTGCGGCGACGATGTAGCCGATCCGTGGTATACGAACGACTTTGAAACCACCTGGCGGGATGTGCTGGCCGGGTGTCAAGGGCTGTTGGACGCTTGTAAGGAATCCTGAGCGGGGTGAGGGTATATGGCCCAGCGGCTGGGCATTGCTTTTGCTGATGCGGGGAGTTGGCCTCGCCTATGACGGCGTGCATTTTTCTGAGGAAGGACACCGGGCATTTGCCGAAGGGATACAAACAGCGTTGGACGGTCTGTTTTCGAAAAAACAATAATGGAGGAATATCTCATGCGTAAAAATTTTGGAGCGAAGCCCTACACCTACCCCCAGCCGGTGTTCATCATCGCCACCTACGGCGAGGACGGCACTCCAGACGCCATGAACGCGGCCTGGGGCGGCATCAGCGAAGCTGCTGAGATCTCCATGTGCATCAGCGCTGGCCACAAGACGACGAAAAATATCTTGGCCCGGAAAGCCTTCACTGTGAGCATGGCCGATGCCGCCCATGTGGTGGAGTGCGACTATGTGGGCGTGGCGTCTGGGAATGACGTGCCGGATAAGCTGGCAAAGGCCGGGTTCCACACCACGAAAAGCGAGTTCGTGGACGCGCCCCTCATCGACGAGCTGGCCATGGCGGTGGAGTGCAGGCTCATCAGCTACGACCCGGAGACCTGCCGTCTGGTGGGCGAAATCGTGAACGTCAGCGTAGACGAGAGCGTACTCACTCCGGAGGGCAAGGTGGACGTGGCCAAGCTGGCCCCCATTGTTTTTGACCCGGTGAACAGCGCCTATCACAAGCTGGGCGAAAAGGTCGGGAACGCGTTCCAGGATGGGATGAAATTGAAATGATGACGGACTATCAAACGCTGAACCAACAGCTCTTCGCACTGGTCCACGGTGTGCCCCATCGGATCGCAAACCTGGCCAATGCCGCGGCGCTGCTCTACCACACCATGGAGGGACTTAACTGGGCCGGGTTTTACCTGTTGGAAAACGACATTCTGGTGTTGGGTCCGTTTCAAGGCAAGCACGCCTGCATCGAGATCCCCGTGGGGCGCGGGGTGTGTGGGACAGCCGTGGCGGAGGCCAGGACACAGCTCGTCCATGACGTCCACCAGTTCCCCGGCCACATCGCCTGCGACAGCGCATCCAACTCGGAAATCGTTGTTCCCATCCACATGGGCAGGCAAATCGTCGGCGTGCTGGATATTGACAGCCCCAACATCGGACGCTTTACCGAGGAGGATCGCACCGGGCTGGAGGAATTCGTGCGCATCTTGGAAACAGAGGTTTGGGGACTGTAAAAAAACAAGCCCCTTGTCAGGAGCACCGCCTGTCGGACAATTATCTGAACATTCATCATAATCATTAAGCCGCAGTGATAAAAATCACTGCGGCTTAATGATTATGATGATCTATAAACGGATTTCCAGTATTGCGGCTGAAACCGGTTACCGTTCCACAGGCCTCTTTTCACCGGCCGGTATGCTTTTCCCGCAGCCGTACCCGCAATCAGAGCACTGGCAGCCGCAGCTCCTCTCCCCATCCCGTCTGTTCCTTTGGATCATCGCGGCGGCCAGCAAAACCATTATCCCCACCGCAATTGCAACAATCATATCAGCGCCGTTCATCATATCCCTCCTAAACGCCGATGGCCAGGCAAACACCCCGCACGAAAAACGCCACGATCCAGGCGACCGCACATTGCCACAACACGACGCCCACTGCCCATCTGCCCCCCAGTTCCCGTCGAATCGCAGCGATGGAGGCCACACAGGGGGTATACAAAAGTGAAAACACCAGCATCGTCGCGGCGTCAACGGTTGTCAACGCGGCCTGGATTCCGCCGCCGAACAGCAGTTCCATGGTAGAAACCACGCTCTCCTTTGCCATGAAACCGCTCACCAGCGAGGTCACAATGCGCCAGTCGCCCAACCCGAGAGGAGCCAGAACCGGGGCCAGCCAGCCGACCACCGCCGCCATCAAGCTCTCCGACGGCGTGGATACGGTATTCAGATGTAAATCAAAGCTCTGCAAAAACCACACCACGATGGTGGCCAGCAAAATGATGCTGAACGCCTTGTTCAAAAAATCCTTGGCTTTTTCCCACAAAAGTTGCGCCACGTTTTTCGCCCCGGGCATTCGGTAATTCGGAAGCTCCATCACAAAGGGAACCGCCTCGCCCTTGAACAGCGTCTCTTTGAACAGCAGGGCCACCACGATGGCCACGGCGATGCCCAGCAGGTACAGCCCGGTCATGATAAGCCCCCCCTGTCCGGGAAAAAACGCGCCCACAAAGAAGGCGTAGATGGGGAGCTTTGCCGTGCAGCTCATAAACGGCGTGAGCAGGATGGTCATTTTTCGGTCGCGCTTACTGGGCAGGGTCCTGGTCGCCATCACGGCCGGCACCGTGCAGCCAAAGCCGATCAGCATCGGCACGATGCTGCGCCCTGAAAGCCCCAGCTTTCGCAGCAGCTTGTCCATAAAGAACGCCACACGGGCGACATACCCGCTGTCCTCCATGATGGACAGGAAGAAAAACAGCGTGACAACGATGGGCAGGAAGCTCAGGACGCTCCCCACGCCGCCAAAGATCCCGTCAATCACCAGGCTGTGAAGCGCTCCGTTGACATGGGCGGCAGTCATCCAGCCGTCTACCGCCAAAGAGAGCGCGTCGATCCCCGTCTCCAGAAGCTCCTGGAAGAATGCGCCGATCACATTGAACGTCAGGTAAAAGACCAGCCCCATGATGGCGATGAAGCAGGGGATGGCCGTCCATTTTCCGGTGAGGACCCTGTCAATTTTTTCCGAGCGGATGCGCTCGCGGCTCTCCCGGGGCTTCTGCACCGTGCGCTCGCAGATATGTTCAATAAAGTCAAAGCGCATATCGGCAATGGCGGCGCTGCGGTCCATTCCGCCCTCCCGCTCCATCTGCGCGACAATGTGCTCGATGGTCTCTTTCTCATTCTGATCCAGCTTCAGCTGCTCCAGGATCAGCGTATCCCCCTCGATCACCTTCGTGGCGGAAAACCGCAGCGGCAGGCCGGCCTGCTCCGCGTGGTCCTCGAGGATAGCGCCCACCGCGTGGATTGCCCGGTGGATGGCGCCGCCATGGTCGTCCTTGCTGCAAAAGTCCTGCTTCCTCGGCCGCTCCTGATACTGGGCGATATGTAGGGCATGGTCTACCAGCTCCCGCACCCCTTGATTTTTCGCGGCGGAAATGGGGACCACGGGGACACCCAGCATGGCCTCCATCCCATTAATGTCGATGGAACCGTTGTTGCTGGTGACCTCGTCCATCATGTTGAGGGCCACCACCAGAGGGACGTTCATTTCCAGAAGCTGCATGGTCAGGTACAGGTTGCGCTCGATGTTGGTAGCGTCCACGATGTTGATGATGGCGCAGGGCCGCTCTCCCAGAACAAAATTTCGGGAGACGATCTCCTCGCTGCTGTAAGGCGACATGGAATAAATCCCCGGCAGATCGGTGACCCGCGTTTCAGGATGCCCCTTGATGGGTCCGTCCTTTCGGTCCACGGTCACGCCCGGGAAATTGCCCACGTGCTGGTTGGCGCCGGTCAGTTGGTTAAACAGCGTGGTCTTTCCGCAGTTCTGGTTGCCCACGAGGGCAAAGGTGAGCAGCGTCCCCTCTGGCAGCGCCTCGCCATCCCCCCTGGCGTGATATTTCCCGTCCTCCCCCAGTCCCGGGTGCTCCGAGGGATCGAACCGGTCCACACGGCGGTGCTGATTCGTTCTCTCCTGAATGGGCCTGACGGCAATCTGATCCGCGTCCGCCAGCCGGAGCGTCAGCTCATAGCCGTGGATCTGCAACTCAACGGGGTCCCCCATGGGCGCGAACTTCACCACCGTGACTTCCGCGCCCGGGATCACGCCCATATCCAGAAAATGCTGCCGGAGCGCGCCCTCTCCGCCTACCTCCGTAATCACGGCGCTCTCTCCGGCCTTCAGGTTTTTTAAGGTCATATCCATAAACACATCTCTCCTGTCATCGGCTGAATTGTACCATAGCCGGCGGGGAAAATCTACTGCATTTCCGCATTTTTACGGTACGCAAGATATTGGCGGTATTTCAGCTCCCGCAGATAATCAATGGCCTCATGTTTCAGCACAAATTTGCAGCAGCAATCAAGCTGGCACTGTTCGCCACATTCGCGGGGGAAACCATCTTCTCCCCCTTTTCGTTGGGGGATGGCTAGTTCTTTCCCTTTCCGCCAGTAGAGCGAACAGGCTGGCCCGTTATGCCGCTAAACTGCTCGGTTCCAGAAAAATAATTTTAATTCTTTTCTCGTTTTTCTATTGACTATATTCCACTTGTGGAATATAATTGGCGTGTAAAATCAGCCAGCGAAAGGAGGCCGCATTGTATGTTAAAGCACGGAATTCTAGGATTGCTTAATTATCGGGAAATGACTGGATATGAAATTATGGAGACCTTTCGGGATTCACTAAACTATTTCTGGGATGCAAAAACAAGTCAGATTTATAGGGAGCTGCAAGGGCTGGAACAAAAGGAGTGGGTCAGCAAAACGGTTGTTCCGCAAAACGGGAAGCCTGACAAAAATGTTTATTCTATCACAGCGGCAGGCCGGGAGGAATTGCTGCGATGGCTTGCGGATGATGACTTGGGACTCAGGGTCAAAACGCCAATTTTGATGAAAGTCTTTTTCCTTGGGGAAAGAAGTGCCGAAGATAACATCCGTTATTTTGAAAGCGTGAAGAGATGCTGCGAACTATTTCTAAAGAGTTTAGAGTCTGTTCCGCAATACATTGACACTTACGGCGATATGATTGGGCAGAAAGACAAAGCACTTTATTGGCAAATGACGGCAGAATACGGTCGGCGAAGCACACAGATGCAGATTGAATGGGCGCAGGACTGCATCCAACGATTGGAGGAAAACAGAAAGCATGAATATTTTGGTGATAAACGGTAGTCCAAAAGATACCAACAGCAATACCTACCGGCTGACAACCGCGTTTCTGGATGGTATGCAGCAGGAGCTTCGGGACATTCACATAAAAGAGCTTTCCATCAGCCGTATGGATATTAGGCCCTGCCTTGGCTGCTTTTCGTGCTGGAACCGCACACCTGGACAATGCTGCATACAGGATGATATGAGGCAGATCATTCAAGACCTGCTCTGGGCGGATACGACAGTATGGAGCTTTCCACTTTACTATTACTCTGTTCCCGGCCCTTTAAAAAATCTGATCGACCGCCAGCTCCCCATGCTTCTGCCATTTATGGAAGAAAGGGCGGGACAGGTTGGAAACGGAGGCCACCCCACCCGATACGATATGAGCGGAAAAAAGACGGTTGTAATCTCCACTTGCGGCTTTTATACGGCAAAGGGAAATTATGACGGTGTGTATAGCCTGTTCGACCATCTCTGTGGCCGGGGAAACTATACAACCGTTTTCTGCGGCCAGGGCGAACTGTTTCGGGTGCTGGAACTGTCCGCACGCACGAATGAATACCTTTCGTATGTGAAGCAAGCGGGGCAGGAGTACGCCAGAGGCGGTATTTCCGACCAGACGCAGGAACTGCTTGACCAGCTTTTACTGCCCAGGGAAACCTTTGAAGCTTGTTCGGACGCAAGCTGGGGGATTGATAGGGATGGCACAATAACAGAAGAAAATGGCCCCGCAAGAAAGGAGTCGGACACATTGATCTTCACCAGACAAATGGCGGCGCTGTATCGCGGGGAGAGCTATCCCGGCAAAGATACTGTGCTGGAAATGTACTATACGGACGTAGAGGAGCGTTACCAAATCCTGTTGGGCAAGGACGGCAGCCATGTTTATACAGACGGGCATTTAACGCCCACTACGAAGATCGAAACGCCGGTTACTGTATGGCGCTCGATTGCGGCCGGAGAAATTCGGGGCGACGAAGCCATGATGCAGGGGCTTTATCGGGTAAAAGGGGATTTTACTCTGATGCTGAAATGGGATACCTATTTTGGCGGTTCACGGCCACAGGCTAAACAGACAGAGACAGCCCCGACGCAGAAAAGCACCAACATGAACATTATGCTCATTCCGTGGATCGTTTTGTGGATAGCTCCCGCGATCCACAAGCAGTGGGGATGCCTTATCAGCATCGGCGTGTGCGCGCTGGTCCCTCTCATCTTTTATCGCAATAGAAAGACAGTGTATGATATTCTGACAAATGCTTTGGTTACGGGCGTTTCCGTTGCTATGCTGGCAGGATGTTCAGAAAAATAGATGCTTCCGCTGTCGTATCTTTCTTTTGGCGTTATGTGGCTTGCGTCCTGCCTTGGAAAGGTGTCCCTTACGGCTAATTATTCCATGAACAGCTACGGTGGGGACGATGCTTTACAAAACCTCCTTTTTCTAAAGACCAACCGTATTTTGACTGTGCTTTGGGGTGTTCTTTACCTTTTTACATCTGGTTTTACTTGGTTCCTGATGCGAACCCCTGTTAGCAGCCTTGTGGGGCTTATCAACTCTGTATTGCCCATCTTCATGGGGATTTTTACAGTATGGTTTCAAAAATGGTATCCGGCGAAAGTAGCCAGGGGAAAGTAAAATCGCCAAGATTTATGGAAAACAGGCTGTGCCCTTGTCCAAAATTGAGTGGGTGTTATGTCCTATTTGCGGCAGCAAAACATAGATAACGATTGGGAAACAGAAGTTGAAGAAATAATAAAATCTATTTCGATTCCCTATATGACACAACAGGAGAGCAAAAAATGAATGTTATCATACACGATTTGACTGACTTACAATTTCAACAGATTTTTCCGCAAATCACGGGAGATACACAGGTCATCTCTAACAGAGGCGACATAAAAAGCTGCGTTGGATGTTTTGGATGTTGGATAAAAACCCCAGGACAATGTGTAATAAAAGACGGATATGAAAATATGGGAAGTATACTGTCACAAGCTGATACCGTCACGATTATTAGTAAATGCTGTTATGGGGGCTATAGTCCTTTCGTTAAAAATGTCTTGGACCGAAGCATTCCCTTTCTCCTCCCTTTTTTCAAGACGATAGATAATGAAACTCACCATAAGCCACGCTATAAAAAGTCATTTCAGTTCTGCGTATATTTTTATGGCGAACACATTACTCAATCAGAAAGAGAGACAGCTAAAAGCATGGTAGATAGAAACAGCATCAATTTCAATGTATCAAAGCATCATGTAACTTTTTTCAAGTCCATAGAGCAGTTATGTGAGAAAAAGGGAGAACAGTAAACAGATGAATATAAGCATTATTAACGGAAGTCCCAAACCTGGGGAAAGTACATCAGGACTTTTGATCAAGTATCTGCTGCAAGAAATCGGAGAATGTAATGCACGGGTTTTTAAATGCTCTTTGCAAACAGCAAAGTTGGCTAAAATAGCCCGCAGCGATGTACTGGTACTGGTGTTTCCTCTCTATGTAGATAGTATCCCCTCCCAGTTACTACGGCTCCTAATTGGTTTAGAAGAATTAAGAGATTTGAACCATGACATGATGGTATATTGCATTGTAAACAATGGTTTTTTTGAGGGAACCCAAAATTATATTGCTATTCAGCAGATGAAAAATTGGTGTGCCGCAGCTAATTTGAACTGGGGACAGGGTGTTGGCATTGGGGCTGGCGAAATGCTTCCGTTCATCGCTGATGTTCCGCTGAAGCATGGCCCAAACAAAAACATTGGATATGCAATCAGCAGCTTGGCAACCAATTTATCAAATAAAAAATCGGGAAAAGATAGTTTTGTTTCACCAAATTGGCCACGTTTTCTGTGGAGGATGCAGTCAACAAAGTTTTTTTGGATGCCCCGCGCCAGATCAAATCGTCTAAAAAAGCAAGACCTATACCGAATGGTAAAAAGATAAAAACAGGATGACTCCTTTACCCTATGTGTCACAGTAAAACGCGTCTAAACTTGCGAAAAGCTACGGAACTGAAAATCCCGCTCTATTGCTCAAGGCATAGACAAGAAACAAATATCGCTTCAGTCTGCGAATCGAGGGGTAGAAAATTTTTGTTGCAAATCACCAAAAAACATGTTAAAATATGAATAATATTTGCCCACAGGACTATAAGATTTGCCTAGCGGGGTTCGCTGAAGCTGTCTGAACGTCCGTACCGCGGGGGAGCGTTCGAGTTGATGCGAACTTTTTTCAAGCGCGGCAGAAACGATAGGGAGGTGAGAGAAACAGAATCACAGGCCGCCGCCGGCTGTCACGGCGGGGCGGCTGCTTCTTACCTCGCACGAATAAAAAGAGAGGAGCGGAACATATGTTAGACAAGAGAAGCAAAAAGAATTATGGGGGGCTTGGCCTGCTACCCCTGCTGATTTTCCTGGCTCTCTACATTGGAAGCGGTATCGTCTACGCGATTCTGGGGACGCCGAAGCCCTTCACTGTCATGATTCGGTACGCCCCCCTGCTGGTGGGTCTGCTGGTAGGCCTGATTTTCTTTGACCGGGAGGAGACCATCGCCCAGAAGGCAGAGGTTTACTTTGCCAGCGCGGGCCGGTCCGGGGCCATGCAGCTGTGCCTGATTATCCTGATGGCCGGAGGCTTTGCCGGCGCGGCGGACGCCATTGGCGGCAAATCCTCCATGGCCAACCTGGCCGTGGCGCTGATTCCGTCCAACTTTGTGATTCCCGGAATTTTCATCCTCTGCGCGGTGATGTCCATCTGCATCGGCACCTCCATCGGCACCCTGGCGGCTATCCTGCCTGTGGCGCAGGCCATGTGCGAGGGCACCGGGCTGAGCCTGGGCCTGGCCGCGGCGGCGGCCATTGGCGGCGCCTACTTTGGAGACAACCTGTCCATGATCTCCGACACCACCATCGGCGCGACCCAGGGCGTGGGTGCGGAGATGAAAGACAAGTTCCGCATGAACTTCCGCATCGCCCTTCCGGCGGCCCTGGTGGCGGTGGTGGCCTTCTACTTCGCCGGCATGGGCAGCGCCGCCAGCTCTGTGGCAATGGAGGCGGGGGAATATAACCTGCTGACCATCCTCCCCTATTTTGCGGTTCTGGTTCTGGCCATTATCGGCATGGACGTAGTTCTGGTTCTAGCCATCGGCATGGCCCTTACGGGCGTCCTGGGCATTGCCACCGGCACCTCCTTCATCGCGTGGATCAACGGCATCTCCTCCGGCATGGAGGGTATGTTCTGGTTCGTGTCCTTTGCCATCATGATCTCCGGCGTGGTGGGCCTGGTGCGCTACTACGGCGGTCTGGACTGGATGGTGGATAAGCTCACCAAGCCGGTCAAGGGAGAGAAGAGCTGCGAGTACATCCTGGTCCTGATTCCCTTGATCGTCTCCGCCCTGATCGCCAACGTCACCCTGGGCATCATCATCACGGTGCCCATCGTGAAGGAACTGGGCGATCGGTACAAAATCGCCCCCAAGCGCATGGCCAGCCTGATCGACATCGGCGGCTGTCTGGGCGTCACCTTTGTCCCCCACGCCAACGCCATTTTGATGGCCCAGGCGCAGATGGGCTGCGAGTTCAACGAGATCGTCCCCTATTCCTTCTACACCTTTGCCCTGGCCATTGCCACCATCCTCACTATTCAGCTTGGCCTGTTGAAGGGCAAGGAGGGCAAGAAGGACGCTAAAGCGAAGGGCTGATCTGCTTTAAAGGATCTATCTGAAATAGAAACAGCGAAATCTGTCAAAAGCGGCCTGCCTGGTTCCGAGCCAGACAGGCCGTTCAATTATTGAAGGGCAGGCTAGAAGCCCAGGGTCCGCTGCTGGGCGTGACAATACTGCTGCCGGTACGGCGGCAAGTTAAGACCAGTCTTGTTTTCTATATAAGATTGCCCCTATGGCGGTAAACGCAAGGGTCACCCCTCCAAGGATCAGCAGTTCGCTTCTGTACGCACCCAGGCCGTCCCCGGCAAAAACACCCTGCATCAGATCGACCGCGTAGGTCATCGGCAGCAGCTTGGATACGTTCCGCACAGATTCCGGGAACAGCATATCCGGATAAGTCGCGCCAGAGAGGAAAATCATGATAAAATAAAAAATGTAACACAGCAAATTGGTGATCTTCGCGTCCCTCCCAATGGCAGTGGAAAGGAATCCCATCGAGAACATTGCCGCGATCGAGAGCAGTCCGGCCACAGCGACCGAAAAGGCATCTCCTTGGATCCGGACTTGGTAGATGAACCGTCCGGCGATCAGGAGGATCGCGATCCCGAGAACGGTCAGGAGCAGATTGACCGTGATCTGTGCCAGGATAACATGCTTTTTCCCTACAGGCGTGGCATCGAAGCGTTTATAGATTTTCCTCTCCTTGTACTCGGCCAGCGTCAGGGGAAACGACATCAAGCCGGCAACCCCCATCACCATGACGGAATATCCCGGAACGGAGAGGTCCATCGTCCCCAGGCCAGAGCCGGGCATAGGGCTGTTCCCGTAGATAGAGCCAAATAGGATCAGCATCATCAGAGGGAATACCAGCCCAAAGAAAAAGCCGAAGAAGTTGCGGACAAGCAGCAGGAATTCTATCTTACAGGTCAAAGCAAATCGTTTCATATGATCCCCTCCATGGTGATCCCCGCTGTTTTTGGGGCAAGCTGCAAGTAGAGCTTTTCCAGCGGGCAGTTGTCTTGCCATTGGTCAGGGTGGATGCGCTCTTTTGCCCATTGGCGGAATTCCTGCTGGGAGCCGAAAAATTGCTGCCGGCTGTCCTCCAGATAGAGGATCTTATCCGCCAAGGCCTCTACTTCGTCCAGATAGTGTGACACCAGAAGGATGGCGACACCGTTTTCACGGATTGCCCGGAACGTGATCCACATATTTTGCCGGACCTCCGGATCAAGGCCGGTGGTCAATTCGTCCAGGATCAGGAGCTTCGGCCGTCCCATCAGCGCCAGCAATACCGACAGCCGCTGCTTTTCACCGCCGGAGAGCTTGCTGACCGTACGCCTCCTCTTGTCCTCCAGGTTCATCTGCGGCAGCAGGCGCTCCCAATCAGCGGGCCGCTCATAGAAGCTGGCAAATAACCTGCACAGCTCTTCGACCCGGATCTTCGCGGGGTATTCCGTCTCCTGCAGCTGCACCCCTATTTTTTCGTAGATTTCCTTGCGGTGCTGCCAGGGATCTTTGCCGAACACCTGGACAGAGCCGCTGTCCGGCTTCCGCAGTCCCTCCACACACTCTATGGCGGATGTCTTTCCAGAACCGTTTGACCCAATGACCGCCAAGACTTTGCCCTCCTCCACAAAAAAGGACACATCCCGCACAGCCCGGACGTTTTTGTAAGAAAGGTTCAGCCGCTCTACCTGTACAATGGTCTGGGGCATGATCATTCCTCCTTGCCTTAAGTTGGCGCCACTTTATCACGCGCTTCAGGAAGATGCAATGGCCCCTGCAAAACCGGTAGATTACAATGTGTAAGTGGTAGGATTTTATGCTTCAAACGCATCCGCTGCCTGCTCGCAATATGTTATAATAGAGCATAGGAAAGGAGTTCAGCTATGAGAGTAGAGTGCAATATTAGCGCGGACTGCGCGGAACCATACGCGATCCTGCATATTAAGCAAATGTCTCCCGCTGTTGCGGAAGCGATCTCCATCCTAGAGAAAGAGGGCGCGGCTTCCCTGTCGCTGGTCGCGGTGAGGGATGGAAAAACCTATTTTATAGAGCCGGGGAGCTTAGAATTGATACGTACAGAAGGGCGGGACGTTATCTGTTATGACAGGTTGAAAGACAGGTACAAGCTGGACAAGCCGCTGTATGAGTTAGAACGTATCCTCGGAGATGTCTTTATCCGGGTTTCAAAATCCTCCATTGTCAATATCCGTCAGATCAGCCATATATCCGCCGGCTTCAACGGCACACTGGAGCTGGTGATGAAAAACGGCATCACCGACTACATTTCCAGGGGGTTTCGGAAATCTTTCAAAGAAAGGCTGGGTTTGCAATGAGACATCCTGTCAGATCGATCGTTCGATATTTGATTCGTGGGATCGCGTGGGGCTGCACCTACTTTGTCTTTTACTG
>JAIEFH010000169.1 GCA_029067025.1 Oscillospiraceae bacterium
CTCCAGGCCCGGAAGTCTGAGTCGCTTATGTGCTGAATCGACGGGGCGGCAAACACGATGCGGCAATTCTCAAACACCGGGGACTCCCACTCCTCCGATACGGGCGGGCGCTTGGCCTCCACTTCCTCCGCCGTCACGGAGCGATCCACCGTCTCGTGGTACAGCACCCGGAAGCCGTCGGTATTGGTTGGCTCATCAAAGTTGATGCCCCACACGTCGTTCAGAGCAATGAAAAATTGTAGCATTCCCTCATGGGGAAAGTCTGGCAGACCCTCCAGCGCGGCGCAGTCTACCTGAGCCAGCAGCTCCATGCCCATCCCCTTGGAATCCAGGGGCCAGGCCATGTCGCGGGGCAGGTAGGGCGCGCCGCCCACCTTGCTCTCGAAAATCCCCGGCTCACCCCGCTCCAGGGTAAAGCGGATGACAGGCTCGGTGCTGCACTCCACGATCTCTCCAGCAATCTGCCGGGCCAGCTGTAATTCGCTCATGTCAGTTGTTCTTGTCGAACGCGCGGATGAAGTCCGCCAGCTTTTCCACGCCCTCCACGGGCATGGCGTTGTAGATGGAGGCCCGCATACCGCCCACGTTGCGGTGGCCCTTCAGGTTGGTGAACCCGGCCTCAGTGGCCTCTTTCACAAACTTGGCGTCCAGCTCCTCGCTGACGGAACGGAAGGTGACGTTCATGTCGGAACGGCTGTCCTTCTCCGCCGCGCAGGTGAACAGCTTGGAGTCGTCCAGCACGTGATAAAGCAGCTCCGCCTTGCCGTGCTTGATCTTCTCCATGCCCTCTACGCCGCCCTGGCCGTCCAGCCACTCCAGCACCAGACCCAGCATATAGATGCACCAGCAGGGGGGCGTGTTATACATGGAATCTTTGTCGATCATGGTCTTGTAGTTCATCATCAGCGGGGTGTAGGGCAGCTCATGGCCCGCCAGATCCTCCCGAACGACGGCGATGGTCAGGCCGGCGGGAGCCAGGTTCTTCTGGGCGCCGCCGAAGATGATGCCGTACTTGGACACGTCCACCGGCTTGGACAGGAAGTTGGAGGACATATCGCACACGATGGGCACATCGCCGGTGTCGGGCACGTACTGCCACTCGGTGCCGTAGATGGTGTTGTTGGCGCAGTAGTAGAAGTAGCTGGCCTCGGGATCCAGCTTGAGCTGCTCCTGGGTGGGGATATAGGTGTGGTTCTTGTCCTCGCTGGAGGCGGCCAGATTGATGGTGCCGTACTTCTTGGCCTCCTTATAGGCCACGTTGGCGAAGTTGCCGGTGACGGCGTAGTCCGCCTTGCCGGTCTTGCCGATGAGGTTCAGGGGGATCATGGAAAACTGGCTGGACGCGCCCCCCTGCAAAAACAGCACCTTGTAGTTGTCGGGCACGTGGAACAGCCGGATGAAGTTGGCCTTGGTGTCGTCGAAGATCTTCTGGAACACCTTGGAGCGGTGGCTCATCTCCATCACGGACATCCCGGAGCCCTGGTAATTGGTGATCTCGGCCCCCGCCCGCTCCAGCACCTCTAAGGGCAGCATGGACGGGCCGGCGGAAAAGTTATAGACGCGGTCGGTTCCCATGATTCTTTCCTCCTCGAATCCGCTTGAAATTTATTACTTTAGCGTATTGTGTATTATATGTTTTCTTCCCTCATTCTGTCAATTACCATAAGGGCCAAAAAAGTCCCCCCAGACGGGGGCCCTTTGGGCATTCTTTCCCCGAAAGAGAGGATTTGGACAAAACAAAAGCGGGGACTGGCCCCGCTTTTGCGTTATTCCCTGGTTTTTAACATCCGGGTGGCGTTGAGGATGGCGATAACGGCCACGCCCACGTCGGCAAACACCGCCTCCCACATGGAGGCCATGCCAAAGGCGCCCAGGATGAGGCACAGGCCCTTGACCCCCAGGGCGAACACGATGTTCTCCCGGACGATGCGCAGGCACTTGTGGGCAATCTCCATGGCGCGGCCCAGCTTGGCCGGGTCATCGTCCATGAGCACCACGTCGGCGGCCTCGATGGCGGCGTCGGAGCCCATGGCGCCCATGGCAATGCCCACGTCGGCCCGGGACAGCACCGGCGCGTCGTTCACGCCGTCGCCCACGTAGGCCAGCACGCCCTTCTCGCTCTTACGGCCCAGCAGTGCCTCAAGGCGGTCTACCTTATCCGCCGGGAGGAGCTGGGCGTGCACCTCGTCCAGGCCAAGCTGGGCGGCCACGGCCTGGCCCACGGCCTCGCTGTCGCCGGTGAGCATGACGGTGCGGATGCCCCGCTGTTTCAGGGCTTTGATCGCGGCGGGGGCGGTGGGCTTGATCTGGTCGGAGATGACCGCGCAGCCCAGGTAGTCGCCATCTCTGGAGACATGGACGATGGTGCCCACTTGGTTGCAGGGCAGGGAAGCCACGCCCTCCCGCTTCATCAGCTTTTCGTTGCCCGCCAGAACCCGCTTTCCGTCCACCAGGGCGGACACGCCATGGCCGGGAATTTCCTGCACGTCCGTCACCCGGTCTGGGTCAATTTCGCCCCCCAGTGCCCGCCGCAGGGACTGGGCGATGGGATGGCCGGAGTGGCGCTCGGCCAGAGCGGCCACCTCCAGCAGCTCCCGCTCCATCACGCCGGGGGCGGGGTTCAGCCCGGTCACCTCAAACACGCCCTGGGTGAGGGTGCCGGTCTTGTCGAATACCACAGTTTCCGTTTTTGCCAGCAGCTCCAGGTAGTTGCCGCCCTTGACCAAAATGCCCTGGGCAGAGGCCCCGCCGATACCGCCGAAGAAGGACAGGGGGATGGAAATCACCAGCGCGCAGGGGCAGGAGATGACCAGGAAGGTGAGGGCGCGGTGTACCCAGACGTCCCATTCCCCGGTGAACAGTGACGGGATGACCGCCAGCGCCAGGGCGGCGAACACCACGGCGGGGGTGTAGTACCGGGCAAACTTGGTGATGAAGTTCTCCGCCTTGGCCTTCTTGGAGGAGGCGTTTTCCACCAAATCCAGAATTTTCGCCACGGTGGACTGGCCGAACTCCTTTGTTACCCGCACCTTCAAAAGCCCGGTGATGTTGACGCAGCCGCTGAGCAGTTCGCTGCCCGCCCCCACGTCCCGGGGGGCGGACTCGCCGGTGAGGGCGGCGGTGTTCAGGGAGGAGGAGCCCTCCAGCACCACGCCGTCTAGGGGAACCTTTTCGCCGGGGCGGATGACGATGACCTCGCCCACCGCCACCTCGTCGGGGTCAACCTCAAGGATCTGCCCGTCCCGCTCCACGTTGGCCACGTCGGGCCGGATGTCCATGAGCTGGGAGATAGAGCGGCGGGATTTGCCCACGGCGTAGCTCTGGAACAGCTCGCCCACCTGGTAGAACAGCATGACGCCCACGGCCTC
>JAIEFH010000017.1 GCA_029067025.1 Oscillospiraceae bacterium
CCAGCCGGGCCTCCCGCTCCACATCCCGTTCCACCGTCATGGGGGCCAGCCCGTCCGCGGAGGCGACGGCCTCGATGTCCACCTGTACGCCGCCCGTTTCCAACACCTGGCCGGTCTGCTCCAGCGCCGAGCGCTCATAGCGGACGGATTCCTCCCGGCGGATGCCCACCAGCACCAGCAGAAAGCCGTTCACCGTCAGCAGGATGAGGATGATCAGGTTTTTCAGTTTGCGCCATTCCACGCCACACGCTCCCCTTTCACACCGCCACCCAGGCCGGCGAGACGGCGGTTCCCCCGCCGTCCCGGTACTGGATGACCAGCTCCCGCCGCTCATTTGTCAGATCGGGCAGCATGACCGCCGCCTTGTCGATGGGCGGCAGCAGGGCGCGCTCCCCGTTGGCGGTGTAGCAGCGGAAGCGGAGGGTGAACCGGGTGATATAACCACCCTCCACCCAGAACTCCGCTGCCCAGCCCTCGCCGCCCAAGCGGACGGCGCAGCCGTCCAGCAGATAGCCAAAGCGCACCCGCAGCGCGCCCGCCTCCTCCTGTGCGGATATGAGGTACAGCCTGGCCTCACCGCACAGCGCGCCCAGCGTGCGCTCCGCCATCGCCCGGACGCCGTCCACCTCATCGGCAATGTCCTTGCCCACCGGGTACTTCTCCGGCTGGGCCGCCCGGTAGGTCACCGTTCCGTTGTCGCTCACCACCAGGCGGTCGCCGCCGTCCAGGTACACCTCGCCGCCGCTGACCGGGGCATGGTTCTGCGCGCTGTAGTCCAGGGCCTCCAGCACCGCCGCCGCGCCAGCTCCGCCCGTCAGCGGGACGGACGCGTCGTATCCCTCGCGGCCCTGCTCCCCCTCGGTGACGAGGGTATAGGGATCCATCAGCCGGGACAGCTCCTGGCCCTCAAAGGCAAAATAGGCCCCGTTTGAGGTCAATCCTTCCGCCGCCGGATCCAGATGGAGGCTCTGGGTCAGAGCGGTGGGGCAGGAGAAAAACTGGCCGCTGCCCGCCTCCTGCCAGCACAGCAGCACCTGGTCCTCCGCCCCTGCGCACAGCAGCACCCGTCGGGCGGAGCCGATCAGCTCCCCCTCTTCCGGCCCCTGGAGCCACCGCTTCAGAGCGGCCAGGGGGACCTCGCCCTGAAAGTCAAAGTACACGCCCGTCCCGCCCAGATACCGCCGCCACTCTCCCTCCGTGATGGGCTGGGGCGTCCCGGCGGAGGCCAGTGCGTCCCCCAGCAGGGCGCCCAGCGGGGGGAACAGCTCCTTCAGGCGTTCCTCGTTATATTGCACGCCATAGCGTCCCCCTTCTCCCGTGACAGCCAGCCGGGCGGGGAGCATGACCATCCCTCGGCTCTCCTCGGACAGGCCCGCGCCGGGGCTCTCCCGGGGGGACAGCAGATCCAGCAAACCGCTGTCCCGCACCAGCGGAGTCATGGTCAACAGGTAGAGGGCGGACAGGGTGAGCAGGACGATGAGGACGTCCTTTCCCCATTCGATCCAGCGACGCTTATTCCTCATCCCTGGCCTCCTCCCGGGGGCCCCGGATGGGCAGCTCCATGCGGATGGTCAGGCCGGGCTCCTGCTTGTCCACCAGATACAGCCTGCCCTCATGCTGGTTCATGATCTCCTGGGCGATGGACAGCCCCAGCCCGGTGCCGCCGGACTGGCGGGAGCGGGCCTTGTCCACCCGGTAGAACCGCTCGAAAATGCGGTCCCGGTCGCTCTCAGGGATGCCGATGCCGTTGTCGTCCACCTCCATCCACACCTTGTCCCCCGCCTGCCCTGCGGACAGGACGATGCGCCCCCCGTCGGGGGTATACTTGATGGCGTTGGACACAATGTTCATCATCACCTGCATTACCCGCTCCCGATCCGCCCTCACCTCCGGTAGGTTTTCGGGCAAAACCAGCTCCACCGTGTGGGAGTGGTTCTGTGCGTCCATCAAAATGGCCTGATAGGTGTCGTCCACCGCCCTGGCGAAGGGGAACGCGGTCAGGCGCAGCCCGCTCCGCCCGGAGTCGAACCGGGACAGGGTGAGCAGATCCTGGAGGATATGGGCCATGCGGTCGGACTCGTTGAGGATGACCCCCAGGAACCTCTGCTCCATCTCCGGGGGCAGATCCCCCACCCCGTCGGCCACGGTCTCGGCATAGCTCTTGATGTTGGTCAGCGGGGTGCGCAGCTCGTGGGACACGTTGGCCACGAAGTCCTTGCTCTTCTGCTGCTCCCGCTCCAAATCGGCGATGGTGGACTGGAGCTGCCGGGCCATAGCGTTGAAGCTCTCGGTGAGCTGGCCAATCTCATCGGAGGACGTCACCTCCAGCTTCCGGGAGAAGTCCCCCCGGGCAACCTCCTCAATGCCGTTGGTCAGGCGCTGGAGGGGATTGACCATGGTCTTGGCCAGCAGGAAGGACAGCAGGATCGAGATGATCAGGCCCAGCGCCAGCGCCTCCATAATCAAGGTGAACATCTCGGCGTTCAGGCTGCGGGCGGTCTCCCGGCTGTCAAGGATATAGACGATGTAGGGCTGCCCGCCCCGGATGATGGGGATGGCGGCGTCCATATAGCTGGCGGTGACGCTGCTGTCATCCCCCACCTCCCCCAGCAGGGCCTTAGAGATATTGGGCGTGACGGGGATGCCCCCGGCCGGCTCGGGGGCGGATCCAGCCAGATAGCGGCCGGTGGTCCCGTCCAGCACGTAGAAGTTGCGGTGGCGGCGGTCCACGCCCAGCACGCCCTCGTAGGCGGACAGCACCGCGTTCACCATGGACGCGCCGTCGGTCTCGTCCTCGGTGGCAGTCTGGAGATCCCGGACGAAGTCCACGTTGTCCTCCCCAAAGGCGTCGTTGATCTGGCTGTAAAACTCGTTGATATAGTAGCCGGTGACCGAGTTCATCAAAAACGCGCCCACCACCACCATCAGCGACACGATGAGCAGCACCATGATGAGCACCAGCTTAATGTGCAGGTTTCGGCGCATGGCGGGGCCTCCTTTCTCAATCCTGTGTCCGGCGCGGAGCCGGGATTTACTCCTTCATGAACCCGTAATAAGTACCGGTCGTCATATTCGCAATATCAAGGTATGTGCCGTCCAGCAGCAGGAAACCGAAATAAGACGATACCGCTTCCTCGGAAAGCTGTTCCTTCCCATTCAGCATAAAAGACTGATTGACGCAGGAAAAGCATACAAAATTGTCAACGGTATATTCCGGCACTCTGGAAATGACGTCCAGCATCTCTCTTTCCGTCACAGCATACCTGGAAAGCTCGGTGGTCAAATAATCAAGCGCGTCCCGCCCGATATGAAATTCATAGGTGCCGGCAAAATAATTGTCGTCTGTTTCCCCTTTTGTCTGATACCAATGGAATGTCTGATCCTCACGGAATACCCAGTGGGAACCGTCATCGGCAGCGATCCAGGATGTTCCCGCCAGCAAGTCCGGGGACTGCGCCGCTGTTC
The DNA here is from genome assembly GCA_029067025.1 of Oscillospiraceae bacterium. GTDB lineage: Bacteria > Bacillota > Clostridia > Oscillospirales > Oscillospiraceae > Enterenecus. The sequence continues at coordinate 3,466 of JAIEFH010000017.1, forward strand.
GATGGGTAAGCATGATTGCAATCACCGCCACAAAACAAACAGCACCAGCCAATCCGGCCAAAATAAGAGGGAGCTTTGTCTTTTTAGCGGGTTCCATTTCCTCCACGGTCATTTTCACCCCTGCCTCCGGCAGCGGTTTTCCCTCCAGCTTGTCCACTACCATGTTATCAAACCGCTCCACGTTTTCCATCCCTTTTGTTGAAACGGTAATCAATTTGGTGTCCCCGCTGTAATAGGTGTAGGACATCTCTTTGGGCGACTGTAAAGCGGCGGAATGTCTTTGTTGCAGCGCATAGGCGAGCATACCGCCAAGCAGTATCCCGCCAATTGCCGCGTCCAATTGTTCGCCTGAGGTATCGCCCTTTGCTTTTCTGGAGGTGATCTCTTTCAGCATAATTTTTTTGGACGGCCGCCATAAAGGGTAAATGGCGATGTGCTGACCGTTTACTTCAATGCGCGGGCGCTTCTGCACGTAGAAAGAACCGACGAAAAACAAGAGGAAAATCCCAATAAAGCCCATGAAAATGATGTCAAGTCCCTCCTGTCGGAGGTATTCCCGCATGAGATCCCAGTTGATGAACCACAAAATCGCCGCGATCATGAGAACGCATAGGACTCGTACGACGATCATTCCCGGATTTTTCTTCTTTCGTACCTCAAAAGACATTTTGCCGCCTCCCGCTGATCAAAGTACAAGTGTTTGCTTTTTTACACGCCGAAGGCGTAACCCAGCCCCCGGCGGGTGACGATGAACTTGGGATCGGCGGGGTCGTCCTCCAGCTTCTCGCGCAGCCGCCGGATGGCCACGTCCACCGCCCGCACGTCGCCCACATAACCTTCGTAGTTCCAGACCTGCTCCATCAGCGACTCCCGGCTCACCGCCTGCCCCCGGCTGGAGGCCAGCGTCTTGACCAGCTCGTACTCCCGCTGGGTCAGATCCAGAGCCTCGCCGTCCTTATACACCAGCATGGCGTCCAGATCCACCTGGATCCGGCCCAGCTCCAGCCGGTTCCCCGCGGTCTGCTGGGCGGCGTTTGCCAGCATCTCCGTACGGCGGATGTTGCTCTTCACCCGGGCCAGCAGCTCCCGCATGGAAAAGGGCTTGGTGATGTAGTCATCCGCCCCCAGCTCCAGCCCCAGCACCTTGTCCGTCTCCTCCTCACGGGCGGTGAGCATGATGATAGGGGTGGCCCGCCCCTGCTCCCGCAGGGTGCGGCACACCTGGAAGCCGTCCATTTTGGGCAGCATCAGATCCAGCAGGATCAGATCCGGATCCTGCTCCAGGGCCAGCCGCAGCCCCGCCGCCCCGTCCAGGGCCTCCAGCGTCTCATAGCCCTCCCGGGCCAGGTTGAAGGTGAGGATGTCCACGATGTTGCGCTCGTCCTCCACCACCAGGATCTTTTTACCCATTGGTCTCCTCCCGCATCAATTTCTCCGCCCGAAACAGGGCGGCCACCGTTTTCCCGTCGTTGATCCGCCCGTCCGCCGCCTGGGCCAGCGCCTCGTCAAAGGGCAGCTTGAAGGGCTCCAAAAATTCGTCCTGATCCAAATGCCGCTCCCCAAAGGTCAGGTCCCGGGCCAGGTACAGGTACAGCATCTCGTCGGTATAACCCACGCTGGGCATGATATGGCCCAGGGCGTCCCACCTGCCCGCCTCGGCCCCGATCTCCTCCTTCAGCTCCCGCCGGATAGCGTCAAAGGGATCCTCACCCGGCTCCAGCTTGCCCGCCGGGATCTCGGTGACCACCTTATGGTAGGGGTAGCGGAACTGCCGCTCCAGATAGACGTTCCCTTCGCCGTCCAGAGCAACCACCGACGCCCCGCCGGGATGGTGGACAAACTCCCGGATGGAGGTTCTGCCGCTCGTCAGCTCCACCTCGTCCCGATACACCTTCAGCAGCCGCCCGTCGAAAACCTGCTCGCTGGCCAGCGTTTTCTCGTTCAGTTCCATATCAAAATACCCCCCGGCACATTATTTTTCCGTATACTCCAGCATTTTACCACAGGCGCAAAGCGCCGTTGTGGTAAATCAGTCTAATCATGTAAAATAGCCGCTTGCGGCTATTTTACCACACCCCCCGGAAAATAGAAAGCCAAAAGTCATATTTTCCCGGGAAATTGAGGGATTGTCATTTTTGCCGGGATGCCGTATAATATCCCCACCGAGGTGATTTTCATGAATGTGAAAACCATGCTGGCCGCCCTGCGGGGCGTGACCGCTTATCAAGACATACTTACCCAGCCGGTGATGGAGCGGGCGCTGTCCCTGCTGGCCTGCGCCGCCCATGGGGACGGCCAGGGCGGGCTGGAGGCGTACACCGGCCTGTTCTACCAGCTCCGGGTGGAGGGTCAGCCCGGACTGGGCCACTGGCTGGGGGAGGCCCTGCGGTGGTCGGAGGGGCCCTATCCCCTGCTGGCCCAGCGGGGGGACCGAGACCCGGCGCTGGAGCAGGCGGCCAAGCTGGACATCTCCGCCTTTGAGCTGCTGGCCAGCGTGGACTGCGACAGGTGGCTGGCCCACCTGGGGAAGCTGCTGGACAGCGACTACCAGGGGGTGCTCACCTCCCTGCCCCGGTGGCAGCGGGGGGTGCCCTTCTCCTTTGAGCAGCTCACCGCCGCCTATCAAAAGGAGGGCGCGGGGCTGTTTGCCCGGTACCGGGCCTTTGTGTGGGACAGCGGCGAGCTGATCCCAGTGGCCCACCCCGACTGCCCTATCTCCGATCAGCTGCTGGGCTACGACGAGCAGCGGGCCGAGGTAGAGCGCAACACCCGTCTGCTCATGGAGGGCCGGTATGTGAACAACGTCCTCCTCTACGGCGAGAGCGGCACGGGCAAGTCGGCCACGGTGAAAAACCTGCTCACCCTGCCCGGGATGGAGGAGCTGCGGCTCATTGAGGCGGACAAGGAGAACCTGGGCGGCCTGCCCGCCCTCATCCGGCGGCTGGACGGGCGGCGGCAGAAGTTCATCGTGTTCATCGATGACCTGACCTTTGACCGGGACGACCCCACCTACTCCGTCCTGAAAACCATCCTGGAGGGCGGCGTGGAGCGCCGGCCCCAAAACGTGGCGGTGTACGCCACCTCCAACCGCCGCCACCTGGTGCGCCAGACCATCTCCGAGCGGGCCGGGGACGAGATGGATCGTTCGGAGACCATCCGGGAGAAGACCTCGCTGGCCGACCGCTTCGGGGTTCGGGTGCTGTTCCAGGGGCTGAACAAGGCGGAATTTTTGGCCCTGGTCGATATGCTGGCCGACCAGAACGGCGTCAAGCTGGAGCGGGAAGCGCTCCACCGCCAGGCCGTGGCCTGGGAGCGGTTCCACGGGGCACAGACCCCGCGCACCGCGTTACAATTCATCCTGTCGCTGTGAGGAAGGGCTGATTCAATCGGCAAGAACACTTTGAATCAGTGCTTCCCGACGCGTGGGAAATATACGATTATGGAGGAATTTGTATGGCGAAATATAAGGTGTCGGTGACTGTGCTCTGGCCGGGAGGTTTGCGTCACAATTAGCTCACCCAAACCTCCCAAAAGAATGATATCTTTTAGGAGGATTTTTCCTTGAACAGAGAAAACAAGCGCAAGCAGTACGAGAAAGGCTATTACAAGACCCACCCCTGCCAGGACAGCTTCACCTGCAAGGTGTGCGGCTGGCTGGTAACCCCGGCGGGCGCCGGGAGCGACCACCGCAACCACTGCCCCAACTGCCTGTCCAGTCTCCACCTGGACATTGAGCCCGGGGACCGGGCGGCGGACTGCGGCGGTATTATGGAGCCCGTCGCGGTGTGGGTGCGGAAAAACGGCGAGTGGGCGGTCATCCACCGCTGCCGCCGGTGCGGGGCGCTGTCGTCCAACCGGGTGGCGGCGGACGACGACCCCATGAAACTGATGTCCATCGCCATGAAGCCTGTGGCCTTCCCGCCCTTCCCGCTGGAGCGGCTGAAGGATCTGACGGGAGAAGCGTAACACACAAAGCAGCCCCCGCTGTTTCTCCGTGAAACAGCGGGGGCAAACCTATGTTTAGTTGTTATAGGCCCGGTAGAGGAGGGCCGCGATCTCGCCGCGGGTGCACACCCTGTCCGGGGCAAAGGTGTTGTCGCCATTGCCGGAGCCAGTGGTGACCTCCTTCTCCAACGCCCAGGACACCGCCTCTGCATAGGGCGCGTCAGCGTCCACGTCGGAGAAGCTGGCCGCCTCCTTGGCCTCGGGCTCATCCAGGGCCTTCCAGATGTACCACACCGCCTGGGAGCGGGTGCAGGGGGCGTCTGGGTCAAAGGAATCGTCGATCAGCCCCTTTTCGTAGGCCCAGTTGACGGCATCCTGATAATGGGATGCCACGGTAATGGGGGCCTCGGCGGAGGCGGCTTGCTTATCCGCCGCCCGCCACAGGAAGGTCAGGATCTGGGTGTGGGGGCATCCAATGCCGGGGGCAAAGGTGGCGGAGCCGCCGTAGCCGTTGGTGATCCCTTTCT
>JAIEFH010000170.1 GCA_029067025.1 Oscillospiraceae bacterium
CCCCCAGAGCGGTCAGCGGGAGGAGCATCAGGGCGGCGCTCAGGGCAAGCCCCGTTAGGAAGGGCGCGCGCAGCGCCCGCCAAGCATCCAGATTTCGCAAGTCAAACACCTCAATTATTCAAAATTCGGGAGAATAGACGGGGAAACTCCTGATTTCACAAGAAGCTCTCGGCACAAATTTGCATTGACGGCCCCTGGAAATTGCGCTATAATATTCTTTACAGCTATTGAACGAAAACCCATACGTACACGTCAAAGGAGGCGGGCCATGTTGAACATGAATATTCTTGACAACTTGATTGAAGCGCGCAAAAAGGCTGTGGAGCAGTACAACTCATCCGTGGACTTCATTCAAGGGATATGCGGGGAATTTGAGAGATATACCCAGATCTCTCCCCGGTACTATGAGAAATACGACGTGAAGCGGGGCCTGCGCAACCAGGACGGCACCGGTGTTATGGCCGGCGTCACCCTCATCGGCAACGTGAAGGGCTACGTCATGGAGGACGGCGAGAAGACGCCCACCCCCGGCCGTCTGCTCTACCGGGGCATCAACGTGGAGGATCTGATCCAGGGCTTCACCAACGCGGGCCGGTTCGGTTATGAGGAGACCGCCTATCTGCTGATGTTCGGCGGCCTGCCCACCACGGAGGAGCTCCAGCAGTTCCGGGACACCCTGGCCTTCTTCCGGGAGCTGCCCCCCAACTTCACCGAGAACATGATCCTCACCGCTCCCAGCCATGACATCATGAACGCTCTGGCCAGTTCGGTACTGGCGCTGTACTCTTACGACCCCGATCCGGACAACAATACCCTGCCCATCGAGATGGTCCAGGCTATCCGGCTTGTCGCCCGGTTCCCGGTGATCGTGGCCCATGCCTACGCCGCCAAAAAGCACTATTTCGACCAGGAATCCCTCTACTTACACCGGCCCCAGCCCGAGCTGTCCGTGGCTGAGAATTTCCTGTACTCCGTCCGTCCCGACAACCAGTTCACCGAGGAGGAGGCCAGACTGCTGGATCTGTGCCTGGTGCTCCACATGGAGCATGGCGGCGGCAACAACTCCGCCTTTGCCTGCCGGGTGCTGTCCTCCTCCGGCACAGACATTTACTCCGCTATTGCCGCGGCGGTAGGCTCCCTGAAAGGCCCCAAGCACGGCGGTGCCAATATGCGGGTCATGAGTATGTTCCAGGATATTGAGGCCAATGTGAAGGACTGGAAGGACGATGAGGAGGTGTCCGCCTACCTCACGAAGATATTGAAGAAGGAGGCCGGGGACGGCTCCGGCCTGATCTACGGCATGGGCCACGCGGTCTACACCCTGTCTGATCCCCGGGCGGTGATTTTGAAGCGGTTTGCAAAGGGGCTGGCGGAGAAGAAGGGGATGAAGGATGAGTTTGAGCTGTTTGAGACGGTGGAGCGGCTCACCCCCGACCTGTTCCACAACCTCACCGGCATCGAGAAGGCCATGTGTGCCAACGTGGATATGTATTCCGGCCTGGTGTACAAGATGATGGACATCCCCCCCGAGCTGTACACCCCGCTGTTCGCCATTGCCCGCATCGTGGGCTGGTGCGCCCACCGGGTGGAGGAGGTTTACAACCCCTATGGCCGCATCATCCGCCCGGCCTACAAGGCGGTTATGCCCAAGCGCCCCTTCGTGCCGCTGGAGGAGCGGGGCTGAAAAGATACGCAGAATAAAACCAGCCCCGCCCGGGGCTGGTTTTATTCTGTGGCTCTTGCATCGCTTGGTGCCTTTTGCTATAATCGACAGGAAAAACAAAAATGCGGCAGTTCACAGGTGCGCGGCCACCCGCGAGCCCGCGCGGGTGACAGCACCACCTACACAATGGCCACTTGGCCGATAGTTTGGAAAAGGGGTGTTGGATATGGCAATGAATAGGTTCACCATTACCGTATATAAGAACCCGGCGGGGAAAATGATGATGGGACCCACAGCCCTGCATTTCCTGGGGGATCTCTGCTCCGGCCTCGGCATGATTGGGGTCGTCGGTGTGATTGTCTCCTTCATGAAGCACCATGACATGACGTTCACCATCGTCTGCGTCGTCTTGGGCATCGTCGGCTTTGCCCTGATGGCGGTGCTCCAAAAGCAGGCAAAAAAGAGCGCGGAGGCCAAGTGTCTCAAGGCGCTGGCCCAGCAGAAAGGGCGGAAGGACGGGCTCTGGGAAGTGGTCCTGACCGGCTGCGATGCCGCTTCCAAGATCAAGGTCATCAAGGTCGTCCGCGAGATCACCGGTCTGGGCCTGGCCGAGGCCAAGGCTGCCGTCGATGGCACGCCCAAGACCCTGAAGGAGGCCGTGTCCAAGGACGAGGCCGAGAAGCTGAAGAAGAAGATCGAGGAGGCCGGCGGCAAGGTGGAGCTGAAGTGATCCCCTTCTCCGTTGTGCCTGTCCGCTCGGCTCTGCCCCCGATCCTGTTCTTAACGCAGCGTTGCGGGCCAGCCCTGTGCGCAATGAAGAGTCCAGAGTAATCAAACAGCTCTGGACTCAGCCTGTCGAAAAAGTCTGCTTTCTGGCGGACTTTTTCGCGTAGATGTGGTAAAAGAAGACTGAAACGGGAAAAAGCAGGGCCTTCCGATGGAGAGGCCCTGCTTTTTATTTTGCCTCTTGCATTGCTTGGCGCCTTCTGCTATAATCGACAGGAAAAACAACCATGCGGCAGTTCACGGGTGCGCGGCCACCCGCGAGCCCGCGCGGGTGACAGCACCACCTATACAACGGCCATTGGGCCGATAGTTTGGAAAAGGGGCGATTAGATATGGCAAGATATAGAGTCTCGGTCACAGTGTATAAGTACCCGACGGGGAAAACCATGGTGGGGCCCACGGCCGTGTCTTTCCTGGGGGATCTCTTCTCCGGCCTCGGCCTGATTGGGGCCCTCGGTGTGATCGTCGCCTTCATAGAGCACCATGACATGACGTTCACCATCATCTGCGCCGTTTTGGGCGTCCTCGGCTTCTCCCTGATGGCGTTGTTACACAAGCAGGCCAAAAAGAGCGCGGAGGCCAAGTTCCTCGAAGCGCTGGCCCAGCAGAAAGGGCAGAGGGACGAGCGCGAAGACTGAACGGACAAAAGCAGGGCCTCCCGGTAGGAGGCCCTGCTTGTTGCTTTTATACCCGTTTCCACACCGCCCCGCCAGGCACATCGGTGACCTCGATGCCCTGGGCCTTCAGCTCGTCCCGGATGCGGTCGGCCTCGGCGAAGTTCTTGGCCTTTTTCGCCTCCGAGCGCTGGAGTACCAGCGCGTCGATGGCCGGGTCGCCCTCGCCCTGGATGGTGAAACCGCCGGGGGCGCTGGCCGTCTTGGCCTGGGCCGCCTCCTTCTCCCGCAGGGCGTCCGCCTTTTTGATGAGGTCCAGCCCCAGCACCAGGTCATAAGAGCCGATGATGGCCCGCTTGGTGGCGGCGTTGGCGTCCGCCTTCAGCGCGTCGTAGACGCAGGTCACCGCCATGGAGGTGTTCAGATCGTTGTCCAGCGCCTCCCCAAATTTGTCCGCGTAGGTGTTGAGTACGCCCTGATCCACCGCGCCAACCTCCCCGCCCAGGGCGGCGACCCGCTTGATGAGCTTGTTGTAAGCCCCCACGGCGTTGTCCAGGTTCTCCCAGGTGAACACCAGTCCCTTGCGGTAATGGCTTTGCAGGCAGAAGAAGCGGTAGGCCAGCGGGTCGTACCCCTTCTCCTCCAGCAGGGAGACGGTGAGGAACTCCCCCTTGGACTTGGACATCTTACCGGAGTTGGTGTTGAGGTGGTGCACATGGAACCACTGCTTGCACCAGGGGTGGCCCAGGTACGCCTCGGACTGGGCAATCTCGTTGGTGTGATGGGGGAAGGCGTTGTCCACCCCGCCGCAGTGGAGGTCCAGGTACTCCCCGTTGAATTTCATGGAGATGCAGGAGCACTCGATGTGCCAGCCGGGGTAGCCCACTCCCCAGGGGGAGTCCCACTTCAGCGCCTGATCCTCGAACTTGGACTTGGTGAACCAGAGGACAAAGTCGTTTTTGTTGCGCTTGTTGGCGTCCTCCTCCACCCCCTCGCGGACGCCCACGGCCAGATCTTCCTCATCGTGGTCGTTGAACACGTAGTAGCGCTCCAGCTTGGACGTGTCAAAGTACACGTTGCCACCGGCCACATAGGCGTACTCTTTGTCGATGAGGGCGGAAACGACCTTGATGAACTCGTCGATGAGCCCGGTGGCAGGCTGCACCACATCGGGGGTCTTGATGTTCAGCTTGGCGCAGTCGTCAAAGAAGGCGTCGGTGTAGAACCTGGCGATGTCCATGACGGACTTGTTCTCCCGCTTGGCGCCCTTGAGCATCTTGTCCTCGCCGGTGTCCGCGTCGGAGGCCAGGTGGCCCACGTCGGTGATGTTCATCACCCGGTTCACGTCATAGCCCCGCCACCGCAGGGCCTTTTCCAGCACATCCTCCATGATATAGGAGCGCAGGTTGCCGATGTGGGCGAAGTGGTAGACGGTGGGGCCGCAGGTGTACATCTCCACGTGGTTGGGGGTGTGGGTCTGGAATTCCTCTTTTTTATGGGTGGCGGAATTGTAAAGATACATGATGGCTTCCTCCGTTTCAGCTTTTCTCTTGTTCAGATGATTGGGCGGGGACAGCCCCCGCGGTTTTCTGCTCCGTAAATTTTGTGTCCAGCAGCTTCTCCAGTGCCTCCACCCGGTCGGACAGGGCGGCGATCCGCTCCAGAGTGGGGTTCTTCACGCTGGTCTGGTCCACCTCGTCGGCGTAGTGGGTGGAGCGCCCCGCGATGCGCACGATCTGGGCGGGGATGCCCACGGCGGTGGCGTCGGGGGGCACCTCACTCAGCACCACCGCGTTGGCGGCGATGCGGGCATTGTCCCCCACCTTAAAGGGGCCCAGCACCTTGGCCCCGGTGGAGATGAGCACGTTGTTTCCAATGGTGGGGTGGCGCTTGCCCTGATCCTTGCCGGTGCCGCCCAGGGTGACGCCGTGGTAGATCAGGCAGTCGTCCCCTACCTCGGCAGTCTCGCCGATGACGATGCCCATGCCGTGATCGATGACTAACCGGCGCCCTAGCCGGGCGCCCGGGTGGATCTCGATGCCGGTCCAGAAGCGGCTCCACTGGGACACCAGCCGGGCCAGGAATTTCAGGTGATGGCGGTACAGGAAGTGGGCCAGTCTGTGGTAAAGGGTGGCGTGCACCCCGGGGTACAGCAGGAAGATCTCCAGCCTGCTCCGGGCCGCCGGATCCCGGGCCTGATAGGCCCGCAGCGTTTCACCCAATCGGGTCATAGAAAAAGTTCCTCCTTGTCCAAATAAAAAACCCCTCATACCCCCAAAGGGCATGAGAGGCGAATAAATCCGCGGTTCCACTCTCGTTTGTCGCTCATGGCCGTGACGTGGCCGGACGGAGGGCGTCTGCATCCCCCTCGCTCCCGCTCGCATTTCGTCCTGATCTTCCCCGAGGGCCGCTTCCAGCCAGCGGCAGCCCCTCTCTGGCGGTTCCAAACCGGACTACTTCCCGCGTTCATCGCGATATTTGGTTTTCATACCGTTCCAGTATACTATCACACAGCCCGGAAGGTGTCAAGGGGCAGGGAAAAACATATTTTTGATTTCCCTTTCTCAAATTAGGGCTGCTGATGTGCCTTGTCCCATTGAAAAATATCAATCCCATTCCGCAATGGATCGTTGTTCTTTGCTATTTATCCCTCCAACTAATACCATGACAAAGCTTACAACTATTCCTGCAGTAAAACCAAAAATGTGTGTCATGAAAGAACCTACATTGTCGTTCGCGAAAATAAAAAACGCAATTACAATTATGACATCCAATCTATACCACTTGAGAGGGAAATGCTGTGGGAATCTTAAGAAACATACAGCAAAAGCAGCTATTAGCGCAAATATTCCTCCTGATGAGCCGCCTCCATAAACTGGTTCTGAATAGCTTATTATCATAGAATAAGCGATTTCTGCCAATATCCCACACGAGATAAATAAAAAGAGAGTTTTCCATTTTCCAATGAATGGGCTCACTAGAGAGCCCACGGCCAATAGTGCGATAGAGTTAAAGAAAATATGTACAAAATTAAAATGCAAAAAAATGCATGTCAACCACCGAAAGTATTCAGAATTAAGATATTCCATGCTTGTGGAACCCCAGTGTTCAAATGCTGTCCCGGTTATTCGTGAAAAAACATAAACAGGGATAAAGCACAGTACTAAAATGATTGCCACTATATTATTTTTCGTCCAATTAGTTACAGATTTCATAATATTCCCCGCTTATTCATTATAAAATTGAGTTCATCATCCCTACAAATCCCGATTTGTTGCTCTGAATATTATCATAAGCCCCCCGAAAAATCAATATGAGTTGGTGAAATCGCTGGAGCTTTATCCCAGCAGCCATTATCTTAAAAGAGACTCTTCGATTTCCTACTGGAATTTTCCGACGATGTGTGCTAATATATTATATTGACTTTATAGCGCCGCCTGTCCGCAGGGCGGCGGCTTGAATGAGGTGAGCGCGTTGAAATTTTGGATGGCAGTCGTATTGGGCCTGGTGCAGGGCGTGGCGGAGTTCCTGCCCATATCCAGTTCAGGGCACCTGTCCCTGTTACAGCATTTCTTTAACATGGAGGAGCCGGACACCCTGTACAACATCCTGCTCCATTTCGCCACGCTGGTCGCGGTGTGCGTGGTGTACCGGCAGGACATCGTGGACATGGTCACGGAGTTTTTCCGCTGGATTGCGTCGCTGGCTCAGAAGGGCGAAAAGGCTCCGGGCAAGCCGCCCGAGGCCCGGCGAATGATCCTGCTGCTGATTCTGGGTACGCTGCCCCTGTTTCTGGTGCTGCCCTTTGACGATCTGGTGGAGGGCATGGGAGCCAATCCCATGTTCGTGTCCCTGATGCTGCTGCTCACCGGGTGCATCCTGTTCCTGTCCGACTCCTACGGCGGCGGCAAAAAGACCGTCCGCACCGCCACGGTGAAGGACGTGGTGCTGGTGGGGCTGGCCCAGGGCATGGCCACCATCCCCGGCCTTTCCCGCTCCGGCACCACCATCTCCGCCGGCATGGCCCTGGGCTTTGAGCGCGGCTTCGCCGTGCGCTTTTCCTTCCTGCTGTCCCTGCCCGCCGTGCTGGGGGCCACCCTGTTGAAAATAGTCAAGGTGGCCAAGGCGGGTACTGTGGAGATCGAGCGCCTGCCCATGTATCTTGTCGGCATGGTCATCGCCGGGGTGGTGGGCTACTTTGCTATCTCGCTGGTGAAGCTGTTGGCAGACAAGGGCAAGTTCGGCAAATTCGCTTACTACTGCTGGGCTGTGGGCGGAATTGCCCTGATTGCCAGCTTCTTTTTCACCGCTCCCATCCCCGCATAAAGAAACAGGAGGATCCCTGAATGGCTTCCACACAAAAGAGAACTTCATCTTCCGGCGGCGGCTCCAGGAGCCGCTCGTCCTCATCTACTAGCTCCAACAGCGGCGGAAAGCGCGCCTCGTCCGGCTCTTCCCGGTCATCGTCCACATCCAAGAGCCGCTCGTCCCGCAAGTCCGCGCCGGCGAAAAAGCCCTACCGCCGGGAGGTGGGGGGCGTGGTATGCCTGCTGCTGGCCCTGTTCGGGGCCATCGGCTACTTTAAGACGGACGAGGGGGCGGTCATTGCCCTGTTCTGCGACCTGCTGAAGGGTCTGTGCGGCTACGGCTTCTACATTGCTCCGCTCATGCTGCTGGCCGCGGCGGGCGTCCTGCTGTTCCACCGGGGCCGCCCCGTCCGCCTGCGGGTGACGGGGACGCTGGCCCTGCCGGTGCTGGCCGGCGCGGTGATGCACCTGCTGCTGTGCGCCACGCCCTACGAGTGGGGGATGACCCTGTTCGGCCAGCTGTGGACAGACGGTAAAACCATCACCTCCGGCGGCGTGGTCGGTGGATTCATCGCCATGGCCTTCCGCTTTGCCTTTACTACGGTGGGGGCGATGGTCATCCTGCTGCTGCTCACCGCCGCGGCGGCGCTGTGCGCCCTGCGGCTCACCCCGGCTGACGTTTTGGACTACTTCCGGGAGCAGCGGGAGCGCCGTCCCGAGTACGACCCAGAGGACTACCCTGAGGAACGGCCCCGCAAGCCCGCCAAGCGGGAGCCTGAGCCGCCCCCCGCTCCATCTAAGCGCCGTGGAGCCATCGACATCCCGGTGGACGACGGCCCGCTGCTGGCAAAGAAGCCCACAACCCCGGTGACCACTGTGCGGAAAAAGTCCTTCTTTGACAAGGTGGCGGGCGCGGCCCTCCCCGGCCAGAAGGGGGACAGGCCCCCCGTGGAGGAGGAACCGCCGGAGTACGAGGACGTGCCCGAGCTGCGCCCCATGCGAGAGCCTCCCCGCACGCCCAAACCGGGCCCCGCGGCGGCGCCGCCGGAGGCGGCAAACGATGTGCTTCCGTTCCCCGCCCCCA